>JAFAIY010000370.1 GCA_019236485.1 Comamonas sp.
GAGAGTTCGCGCTCCAGCGAGCGCACACCGGCTTCGCGGGTGTAGTAGCGCACGATGTCGCGGATCGCCGACTCGCGGACCTCCAGTTCACCCTCCTTCACACCATTGTTGGTGAGCTGCTTGGGCAGCAGATAGCGGATGGCGATATTGGTTTTCTCGTCCTCGGTATAGCCCGACAGGCGGATCACCTCCATACGGTCCAGCAGGGCCGAAGGAATGTTCATGGAGTTGGAGGTCGCCACGAACATCACGTCGGACAGGTCGAAATCGACCTCCACATAGTGGTCGCCGAACTTGTTGTTCTGCTCGGGGTCCAGCACTTCCAGCAGAGCGCTCGAGGGGTCGCCGCGGAAGTCCATGCCCAGCTTGTCGATCTCGTCCAGCAGGAACAACGGATTGCGCGTGCCCACCTTCTCCAGGCTTTGCAGCACCTTGCCCGGCATGGCGCCGATATAGGTGCGGCGGTGGCCGCGGATCTCGGCCTCGTCACGCATGCCGCCCAGCGCCATGCGCACGTATTTGCGGCCCGTGGCCTTGGCAATGGACTGGCCCAGCGAGGTCTTGCCCACGCCGGGAGGACCGACCAGGCACAGAATGGGCGCCTTGACCTTGTCCACCCGCTGCTGCACGGCAAGATATTCGAGAATGCGGTCCTTGACCTTTTCGAGGCCGAAGTGGTCCTCGTTGAGCACGGTCTCGGCATTGGTCAGATCGTGCTTGATCTTGGTCTTCTTGCTCCAGGGCAGGCCGGTGAGCACATCGATGTAGTTGCGCACCACCGAAGCCTCGGCCGACATGGGCGACATGAGCTTGAGCTTTTTGAGCTCGGCCTCGGCCTTCTTGCGCGCTTCGACGGGCATCTTGGCGAGTTTGATCTTCTTCTCGATCTCCTCGATGTCGGCGCCCTCTTCACCCTCGCCCAGTTCCTTCTGAATGGCCTTGACCTGCTCGTTCAGATAGAAGTCGCGCTGGTTCTTTTCCATCTGGCGCTTGACGCGGCCGCGGATGCGCTTGTCGACGTTGAGGATATCGACCTCGCGCTCGAGCTGCTCGAACAGATTCTCGAGGCGCTCCTTGATGTCCACCGAGTCCAGCACCGCCTGCTTGTTCTCGAGCTTGAGCGGCAGGTGGGCGGCGATCGTGTCCACCAGGCGGCCCGCATCGTCGATGCTGGCAATGGAGGTCAGGATTTCCTGCGGAATCTTCTTGTTGAGCTTGACGTACTGGTCGAACTGCTGGGTAACCGCACGGCGCAGAGCCTCGATTTCGCTTTGCTCATGGGCACCGTCCTCGGGCTCCACGGAGGTGACGGAGGCCGTGAAGTGCGACTCCTCGTCCTGAACCTGCTTGACCAGTGCGCGCTGCTGGCCCTCGACCAGCACCTTCACCGTGCCGTCGGGCAGCTTGAGCATCTGCAAAATGGTGGAGACGCAGCCCACTTCGAACATGTCTTCCGCGACGGGCTCATCCTTGGAGGCCGTCTTCTGTGCCACCAGCATGATGCGGCGGTCGCCTTCCATGGCCAGCTCCAGAGCCTTGATGCTCTTGGCACGCCCCACGAACAGCGGAATCACCATATGCGGGAACACCACCACATCGCGCAAGGGCAGCAGCGGCAGGTCCAGCTCGGTAGAAGGCAAAGGGGTTTGTCCAGACATAGGTATCCTCGGTTTCTCAGCGGAAGATGGTCCGCCTACCGGTGTATTTCAACCCCTTGCTACAAATTGTTTTTGCAGCGTCAGGGGCATTGCCTTTCAGCCTGCTGCAGCAAGGCGGTCATCTCTCTCGACCACCTTGCATGCCAGCACAGTATCAAGCCTTTTTGGCGGCTTCGCGATAAACCAGCAAAGGCTCTTTGCCATCCTCGATGGTGGCTTCCTCCACCACCACTTTTTCCACGTTCTGGGCCGTGGGCAACTCGAACATGGTGCCGATCAGCGCCTGCTCGACGATGGAGCGCAGGCCGCGGGCACCCGTCTTGCGCGCCAGTGCCTTGCGGGCGATCGCCTTCAGGGCCGCGGGGCGAATCTCGAGTTCCACGCCCTCCATGGCCAGCAGCTTGCTGTACTGCTTGACCAGAGCATTCTTGGGCTCGGTCAGGATCTGCACCAGAGCATCTTCACTGAGTTCGGCCAGGGCCGTAACCACGGGCATGCGCCCCACCAGTTCGGGAATGATGCCGAACTTGATCAGATCCTCGGGCTCGATCTCCTGGAAGACGTCCGAAATCGAGCGCTGCTTCTTGCTCTTGACCGAGGCGCCAAAGCCAATGCCCGAGGCTTCGGTACGGTTTTCAATGACCTTCTCCAGGCCCGCAAACGCACCACCGCAGATGAACAGGATGTTGGTGGTATCGATCTGCAGGAAGTCCTGGTTCGGATGCTTGCGCCCACCCTGGGGCGGAATGCTGGCCATGGTGCCTTCGATCAGCTTGAGCAGAGCCTGCTGCACGCCCTCGCCCGAGACATCACGTGTGATGCTGGGGTTGTCGGACTTGCGCGAAATCTTGTCGATCTCATCGATGTAGACAATGCCGCGCTGGGCGCGCTCCACGTCGTACTCACAGCTTTGCAGCAGCTTCTGGATGATGTTCTCGACGTCCTCACCCACATAGCCGGCCTCGGTCAGCGTGGTGGCATCGGCCATCACGAAAGGCACGTTGAGCTGGCGCGCCAGCGTCTGGGCCAGCAGCGTCTTGCCCGAGCCCGTGGGGCCGATCAACAAGATATTGCTCTTGGCCAGCTCCACCTCGTCCTTGCCGGCCTTGTCCTTGTGGCGCAGACGCTTGTAGTGGTTGTAGACCGCCACGGCCAGCGTGCGCTTGGCCTGTTCCTGACCGATCACGTAGTTGTCGAGATTGGTCTTGATCTCTGCGGGCGTAGGCAGATCACCGCGACCTTCCTTGGCATCGGCTGCAGGCTGCTCGTCACGAATGATCTCGTTGCACAGATCGATGCACTCGTCGCAGATGAAGACGGAAGGGCCAGCGATCAGCTTTTTGACCTCGTGCTGGCTTTTGCCGCAGAAGGTGCAATACAAATTCTTTTCGGTGGAAGAGCCTTTTTTGTCGGCCATGGGGGCAGTGCCTCGTTACGAAAAAACGAAAATTAATGATAACCAAAGACAAGGCGGCGCTGCCCTTCAGGGACAAACGCCGCCATGCAAGTTCCGAAAGCATGCGGCACGCTTCCGGTTTTCTGATTGCAGACGCCTTACAACCCAGACTAGGTCTGGGCTAGGCGCTACAGTTTCAAGAACGCTTGCTGATGACCTGGTCCACCAGGCCGTAGTCCTTAGCCTCTTCGGCAGAAAGGAAATAGTCGCGCTCGGTGTCGCGCTGGATTCGGTCCAGGGGTTGACCGGTGTGCTCGGCCAGCAGCTTGTTCAGGCGCTCGCGGGTCTTGAGGATCTCGCGCGCGTGGATCTCGATCTCCGTCGCCTGGCCGCGTGCACCGCCCAGAGGCTGGTGGATCATGACCTGGGCATTGGGCAGGGCATAACGCTTGCCCTTGGCACCGGCGGACAGCAGGAAAGCACCCATGCTGGCGGCCATGCCCGTGCACAGCGTGGACACATCGGGCTTGATGAAATTCATGGTGTCGAAAATCGCCATGCCGGCCGTGACGCTGCCGCCCGGGGAATTGATATAGAAGGAAATATCCTTGTCAGGATTTTCGCTTTCCAGGAACAGCAACTGGGCCACAACCAAGTTGGCGGTCTGGTCGTTGACCTCACCCACCAGGAAAATCACGCGCTCCTTGAGCAGACGCGAGTAAATGTCGTAAGAGCGCTCACCGCGCCCCGACTGTTCAATGACCATGGGCACCATGCCCAAACCCAATGTATCCAATGCGCTCATGTTTTCTCCAGTGCTATGCGCCTACTGTAGCCGCATTCTGAAAAGAAAATGGGGCTTGCGCGTGAAAGCACAAGCCCCACCATTCAACTTATCGGCGCCTGCCCTAGGGCAATCACCGACGAAAGCTCAGCCTATCAGGCCTGGCCCATCAGTTCGTCGAAGGAAACTGCCTTGTCCGTCACCTTGGCCTTGCCCAGCACGAACTCGGTCACGTTGTTCTCGATCACCACGGCTTCCACTTCGGCCAGACGGTTGCGATCGCCGAAGTACCAGCGCACCACGTCCTCGGGCTTCTCGTAGCTGGAAGCCAGCTCTTCCACATGGGACTTGATCTGCTCGGCCGTGGCTTGCAGGTTGTTGGACTTGACCAGCTCGGCCACCACCAGACCCAGGCGCACGCGGCGCTCGGCTTGGGGCAGGAAGATGTCTTCGGGGATCTCGGCCTTGGCCGCATCCTTGATGCCGCGCTGCTGCAGCTCGGCGCGTGCGCCTTCCAGCAGACGACCGACTTCGGCCTGCACCGAAGCCTTGGGCAGGTCCAGCTCGGCCACGGACACCAGGGCGTCCATCACGGCCTGCTTGTTACGGCCTTGAACGCGGAACTTCACTTCGCGCTCCAGGTTCTTCTTGATGTCGTCGCGCAGAGCAGCAACCGAGCCGCCTTCCACGCCCAGAGTCTTGACGAACTCTTCGTTCACTTCGGGCAGGTTGGGGGCCTCCACCTTCTTGACGGTCACCAGGAAGTCGGCGGTCTTGCCGGCCACATCGGCGCCGTGGTAGTCAGCGGGGAAAGCCAGGGGGAAAGTCTTGGACTCACCGGCCTTCATGCCGCGGGTTGCGTCTTCGAATTCCTTGAGCATCTGGCCTTCGCCAACCAGGAACTGGAAGTCTTCGGCCTTGCCGCCGGAGAAAGTCTCGCCGTCGATCTTGCCTTCAAAGTCCACGGTCACGCGGTCGCCGTCGGCAGCGGCTTCAGCTGCTGCGCGCTCGGTGAAGGTGCGGCGCTGCTTGCGCAGGATGTCCACGGTCTTGTCGATGGCGGCGTCGTCCACGTTGGCGGACAGCTTTTCCACTTCGGCGGCGGTCAGATCACCGATCTTGACTTCGGGCATCACTTCGAACACGGCTTCGAATTGCGCCTCGCCTTCGGGAGCGCCTTCCTTTTCGGTGATCTTGGGCTGACCGGCAACGCGCAGCTCGGCTTCGTTCACGGCAGCGGCAAAAGCCTCGCCCACCTTGTCGTTGAGCACTTCGTACTGCACAGAATAGCCATAACGCTGAGCCACCACGTTCATGGGCACCTTGCCGGGACGGAAGCCGTCCATCTTCACGGTGCGTGCCACCTTCTTCAGGCGGGCATCAACTTCGGACTGGATTGCCGACAGGGGCACGCTCAGCGTGATCTTGCGCTCGAGCTTTTCAAGAGTTTCAACGTTAACGGCCATGATTTTTCCTAAGAGGGATGAGGACCGTGCAGATTGCCGTGCAACCCGCACCGTATTGCGCAAAGTCACGGTGCGCGCATGTCTTGCGGCATGCGGCACCACAGATTTTCCGGAGCCTGCAGCGCTGATAAGCCCCAGGCATCTGGCACTGGGCAGTTGTACAAATCAGGTACAGGCGAAGCCGACCATTATAACGAGGCGCCGCGCAGCCTCCACCATCGGGCATCAGGGGTTTGCCTGACAAGGCTGACGCCACGGCTGCACAGGGCGGGACGCGGCAAAGAAAAAGCCCGTACCGGCTTGGGGTTACGGGCTTTGGGCGGCTTGGCGCCTGAATCTGGTGCGCGGAGCCGGACTCGAACCGGCACGGTGTTGCCACCGTCAGGACCTAAACCTGGTGCGTCTACCAATTTCGCCACCCGCGCGGTCCAGCGGCGCGAATTCACGCCTGCTGGGGTCAAGGCGGAGATTCTAGCCGCAAATTGCATGTCCTAGAGACAAGGCAGGTCAGGCGCTCTCCTTGCCGATCCGGAACGCGGCCGCATACATGGCCGGCAGCGCCAGCAGGGTCAGAAAGGTCGCCACGATCAGACCGCCCATGATGGCCACCGCCATAGGCCCCCAGAACACGCTGCGCGACAGCGGAATCATGGCCAGCACGGCCGCCGCCGCCGTCAGCACGATGGGGCGCAGGCGATGCACGGCCGCCTCCACGATAGCCTCCCAGGCCGGCAGGCCGTGGGCGCGGCCGGCCTCGATCTGGTCGATGAGGATCACCGAGTTGCGCTGGATCATACCCATCAGCGCCACCACGCCCAGCAGGGCCACGAAGCCGAAGGGACGCCCCAGCAGCAGCAGGGCCGCTGCCACGCCGGGAATGCCCAGCGGGCCGGTGATGAACACCAGCAGCGAGCGGCTCACGCTGCGCAGCTGCAGCATCAACAGGGTGAAGGTGATGAACAGCAGCACCGGAATGCCGGCCACGATGGCGCCCGAGCCCTTGGAGCTTTCCTCCACGGCTCCCGCCACTTCGATGCGATAGGCCGCATCGCCGGCCGCATGCCAGCCGGCCTCCATCTCGCGCAGCGCGGGCAGCAGCTCGTTGGTCACCGTGGCGCCCTGCATGCCTTCGCGCACATCGCCCTGCACGGTGATGGCGAAGTTGCGCTTCTCGCGCCACATCACGCCCGGCTCCCAGACCATCACCGGCTTGGCAATCTGCGTCAGCGGCATGGACTGGCCGGAGCTGCTGCTCACATAGACGTCGGCGATATCGGTGATCGCATCGCGATCCGCCCGGGGCGGACGCATCACGATGTCTATGAGCTTGTCGCCCTCGCGGAACTGGCCCACCGTGGTGCCCGTGAAGTTCATGCCGGTGGCATCGGCAATCGACTGGCTGGTCACGCCCAGCGCGCGCGCCTTGTCCTGATCGACCTGCAGGCGGATGACCTTGATGGACTCGTTCCAGTTGTCGTTGATGCCGCGCATATTGGCATTGCCCTGCATCGCCTTCTTGACCTCATCGGCATAGACGCGCAGCTTGGCCGGGTCGGTGCCCATCACGCGAAACTGCACCGGATACGGCACGGGCGGCCCGTTGGGCAGCAGCTTGATGCGGGCCCGCACCTCGGGGAATTCCTCGGCCATCAGCGCCGGCAACTGTTTGCGCACCTCCTCGCGCGTCTTCAGGTCCTTGGCCACCAGAATGAACTGCGAGACATTGTTCTGCGGGAACACCTGGTCCAGCGGCAGATAGAAGCGCGGCACACCCGAGCCTATCCACTCACCGACCGACTCCACGCCCTCGAGCTTGAGGAAACGCGCCTCCACGCGGCGCGTGACCGCTTCGTTGGCCTGCAGGGCCGTGCCTTCGGGGAACCAGATATCCACCAGCACCTCGGGGCGGCTGGAATCGGGGAAGAACTGCTGCTGGACCTTGCCCATGCCCGCCAGGCCCAGCACAAACACCAGCACCGTGGCGCCTATGGTCAGCCAGCGATGCTGAACGCACCAGTTCACCATGCGGCGGAAGCGGTTGTAGAACGGGGTGTCGTACAGCTCATGCTCGCCCGCATTGACGTTGATGCCGGCCTCTTCGGCCGAGACCTCGCCCGACGCCACCTCGGGCGGCAGCGTGGCCGCATGCGGCGGCTTGCGCAGCAGCAGCAGGCCCAGATAGGGCACGAAATAGACCGAGGCAAACCAGCTCAGCACCAGCGCGATCACGGTCACCGCAAAGATGGCGAAGGTGTACTCGCCCGTCATGGACTTGGCCATGCCTATGGGCAGAAAGCCCGTGGCCGTGATCAGCGTGCCTGTCAGCATGGGCTTGGAAGTGATCTCGTAGGCGAAGGTGGCGGCCCGGTATTTGTCGTAGCCCTCCTCCATCTTGCGCACCATCATTTCGACGGCAATGATGGCGTCGTCCACCAGCAGGCCCAGCGCGATGATGAGCGAGCCCAGCGACACCTTGTGCAGGCCGATATTCCAGTACCACATGGCCAGGAAGGTGGCGGCCAGCACCAGCGGGATGGTGATGCCCACCACCAGGCCCGGGCGCGGGTCGATATACCAGCGCTTCCACAGCGGCTGGCGGCCTTCGCGCCGGTGAAAGCCCAGGCTGATGAAGCTCACGGCCAGCACCACCACCACGGCTTCGATCAGCACCTGGACGAATTCGCTGACCGAATCGGCCACGGCCTTGGGCTGGTTCTGCATATTGCTCAGCGTCACGCCCACGGGCAGGTTCTTGCCTATGCGGTCCGTGGCCTCGGTCAGCGCCTTGCCCAGAGCGATGATGTCGCCGCCCTTGATCATGGAGACGCCCAGCGCAATCGTGTCCTGGCCCTGGAAGCGCACTTTCACATTCGCCGGATCGGCATAGCCGCGGCGGATCTCCGCGATATCGCCCAGGCGCAGCTGCGCACCCGACGGGCCGCGAATCGGCATGTCGCGCAGCTGGTCCAGATCGTTGAACTGACCCTGCACGCGCAGCACAATCGTCTCGACGGGCGTCTGCAGCGTCCCCGCGGAGGCGATCGCATTCTGCTGGCTCAGCTGGTCCAGCACCTGCTTGAGGTTCAGGCCCATCTGCACGGCGCGCCGGGACAGCTCCACATAGACCTTCTCGTCCTGCACGCCGAACTGCTCCACCTTGGCCACATCCGGCACGCGCAGCAACTGCTGGCGCACATCGTCGGCCAGGGTCTTGAGCTCGGCATAGCTGAAGCCCTTGGCCTGCAGCGCATAGATCACGCCATAGACGTCGCCGAAGTCGTCATTGAAGAACGGCCCCTGCACGCCCGGCGGCAGGGTGTAGCGCATATCGCCGACCTTTTTGCGCACCGTGTACCAGAGCTGGGGCACCTCCTTGGGCGGGGAGTTGTCCTTGAGCTGGAAGATGACCTGCGACTCCCCCGGCTTGGAATAGCTGCTGATCTTGTCGGCATAGGGCACGTCCTGCAGCGTGCGCTCTATCTTGTCCGTCACCTGCTGCGCCACCTGTTCGGCCGTGGCTCCGGGCCAGTAGCTGCGGATCACCATGGCGCGGAAGGTGAACGGCGGGTCCTCGTCCTGCCCCAGCTGGAAATAGGCCGCAAAGCCCAGCACCATGAGAACGACGATGAAGTAGCGCGTCAGCGCCACATGGTCCAGCGCCCAGCGCGAGAGATTGAAGTGCGCGCCGCCCGATCCCTTGGCTCCCTTGCCGCTCATTTGCCGGCCTCCGCAGCGCCAGCCGCACCCTGTTGCGGCTGGCTGCCCGCTCCTGACTCAGAAGCATTTGGCGCTTTGCCGGCCGGGGCTGACGGTTGATCCGGTGCCCCGGCCGGCACGGGCTTGGCATATTTGTCGCGGTAGATGGTGACTTTTTGCCCGGGGTTGAGCACATGCACGCCCGTGGCCACCACCTGCATGCCGGGCTTGAGGCCGGAGGCGATCACGGCCTCATTGCCGTCGGCCGTGGCGATCTGCACCGGCTGCAGCCTGACGGTGCTGGTTGCGGGGTCGTAAACCCATACCGCCGTGCCCTGCCCGCCGCCGCCGTCCTGGCGCAAAGCCGTGGTGGGCAGCTTGATGACGCTGGCACCCACGGCACCGTGCGCCACTCCCATGCCTTCGGGCCAGACATGGACCGTCGAGCCCAGGGCCGGCAGCTGGCCGCCCTGCAGTGCGGCCTTGACCTGGTAGGTGCGCGTGGCGGCATCGGCGCTGGCCGCCACCTCCCTGACCTGGCCCGCAATGGTCTGCGACGCGTCCGCCCAGGGCTGGACCTTCACCCCCTGGCCTATGCGTATGGATCCGCGCCGGT
Organism: Comamonas sp.; assembly: GCA_019236485.1. Taxonomy (GTDB): domain Bacteria; phylum Pseudomonadota; class Gammaproteobacteria; order Burkholderiales; family Burkholderiaceae_C; genus Comamonas. The sequence goes on from JAFAIY010000370.1 coordinate 9,617, forward strand.
CTTCGGGCACGGCAAACACGGCGTCGCGCGCGCCGTCCTGGGCGATGCGCACCACGGGCGTGCCCGCGGCCACCACCTGGCCGGGCTCGGCATCGACACCGGTGATCACGCCGTCCACATCGGCCAGCAGCAGGGTGTAGTTTTCCTGGTTGGACTGGGTGGACAGTTGAGCCCTGGCCTGGTCCAGCGTGGCCTGTGCGGCCTTCAGATTGGCTTCGTAGCGCTCCATCTCGGCGGCGCTGATGAAATTCTGCGCGCGCAGCGCGCGAAAGCGCTGGGCATTGGCCTGGGCCAGATCGCGCTGGGTGGTGGCCGAGCTCACCTGGGCGCGCGCCGCCTCGGCGCCGAGCTGGTAGTCGCGCGCATCCAGCCGCGCCAGCACCTGGCCGGCCTTGACATGCTGACCCAGCTCCACCTCGCGCCTGGTGATCTTGCCCGCCACGCGAAAGCCCAGGCGCGACTCCACGCGTGCGCGCACATCGCCCGCATATTCCTGGGCCGATTCCAGCTGCGCCTCGCCCACGGTGAGCAGCTTGACCGCGCGCACCGGCTCGGGCGCGGCATCCTTCTTGGAGCAGGCGGACAGCAGGGCCGCAGCCGCCACGACGGAGACGGCCAGCCAGGGCGCTACCGGCCTGCGCTGCGGGAATGGAACGGCAAAACGAGAAGACGAAACAGCCATGGTGTTCTGGGCTTGGAATAGGAATGGGAAGAGCAGGCGCCGGGCATGCGGCTGCGCCAAAGTCACAGCGGATTGTGCACGCTCGTTCACTTTCATGCGTCTGTTTTTGGCAGCAGCACCCGGCCGGCCCCCTGCCCCGGTTCACAATACGGGCCGTGAACCATATGCCTCCTGTGAATTCCGCGCCCGCCCAGCCCGGCGCCATCACGCATTACGAGAACTTTCCCGTCGCCTCCTGGCTGTGCCCGCCGCATCTGCGCGCGCCCATCGCCGCCATCTACCACTTTGCGCGCACGGCCGACGACCTGGCCGACGAAGGCAGCATCACCGCCCAGCAGCGCCTGGGCGCGCTGCAGCAGTACGCGGCCGATCTGCAGCAGCTGGACACGGCGGGCGAAGCCGCCATGCTCACGCGTACCACCTGGCCCCAGGTGTTCGGGCCGCTGGCCGTGCAGCTGCAGTCCCACCAGTTGCCCAAGCCCCTGCTGGCCAACCTGCTCAGCGCCTTTGACCAGGATGTGCGCATGACCGCAGCCCAGGCCTGCTATGCCGACATGGCACAGCTGCTCGACTACTGCCGCCGCTCGGCCAATCCCGTGGGGCGGCTGCTGCTGCATCTGTATGGCGTCATCAACCCCAGGGCGCTGATCCAGAGCGATGCCATCTGCACGGCGCTGCAGCTCATCAACTTCTGGCAGGACCTGAGCCAGGACCTGCAGCGCCAGCGCCACTATCTGCCGGACTCCGACCTCGCCCGCCACAGCCTGACGCGCGCGGCCATCAGGCCCGAGGCCCAGGCCCTGAGCCCGGCGCTCAAGGCGCTGCTGGCCGAGCTCAACGCCCAGGCGCGCAGCCTTATGAACCAGGGCGCGCCACTGGTGCACCAGCTGCCGGGCCGCGCGGGCTGGGAGCTGCGCCTGGTCGTCCAGGGCGGACTGCGCATGCTGGACAGGCTGGATGCGCTGCAGGGCCGTAATCTCTACCGGCGCATCAAGCTGGGCAAGCTGGACCTGCCGCGGCTGCTGTGGCGCGCAGCCCGCATGTAAAAAGGCGCACAACCTTTGATAGATATGCGCTACCAGCTATCGAATTTGAGAACTAGGCACCAGCCGCCCGCACATTTCACGCTTGCGCCGGCGAAAGGCCGGCGCCATGGGACAATGCTGCCCCTATGAATCCGGATCAGTACGTCCAAGACAAGGCCGCTTCCTCGGGCAGCAGCTTCTACTACGCCTTCCTCTTTTTGCCACAGGAACGCCGCGCCGCCATCACGGCCTTCTATGCGTTCTGCCGCGAAGTGGACGATGTGGTCGATGAGGTCTCGGACCCCGGCGTGGCCGCCACCAAGCTGGCCTGGTGGCAGGCCGAGGTGCACAAGGCGTTTGGCGGCCAGTCCGCCCATCCCGTCATGCGGGCGCTGATGCCCCATACCCAGACCTATGGCATAGAGGAGCGCCATCTGCAGGCCGTGATCGAAGGCTGCCAGATGGATCTGGACCAGACCCGCTATCTGGACTTTGCGGGCCTGCAGCGCTACTGCCACCTGGTGGCCGGCATCGTCGGCGAAGTGGCGGCGCGCATCTTCGGCCAGACCGACGAGCGCACCACCGAATACGCCCATACGCTGGGCCAGGCGCTGCAGCTCACCAACATCATCCGCGACGTGGGCGAGGACGCGATGCGCGGCCGCATCTACCTGCCCATCAGCGAGCTGCAGCAGTTCGACGTGAAGGCCCACGAGATCAACAAGCGCGAGTATTCGGACCGCTTCACGGCCTTGATGCGCTTCCAGGCCGAGCGCGCCCACGGCCTCTACGACAAGGCCCTGGCCCTGCTGCCTGCGGTCGACCGCCGCGCGCAAAAGCCCGGCCTGATGATGGCCAGCATCTACCGCACCCTGCTGCGCGAGATCGAATCCGAGAACTTCCAGGTGCTGCACCAGCGCATCAGCCTGACGCCGCTGCGCAAGCTCTGGCTGGTCTGGAAGATGCAGGCCCTGGGCCGCATGTAGGCCCGGCCATGAAAGTTGCCATCATCGGTGGCGGCTGGGCCGGCATGGCGGCCGCGGTGCAGCTCGCGCGAGACGGTCATGCGCC
>JAFAIY010000508.1 GCA_019236485.1 Comamonas sp.
GCCGGGGAACTGGCGCGGCATGAAGCTCCACTTCAGGCCCGTGGGAAAGCCCGCGCCGCCGCGGCCGCGCAGACCGGATTCCTTCATGGTCGCGATGACCTGATCCTGTGTCAGGCCTTCGCTGCCGTCCTTGCCCAACAGCTTGCGCAGGGCCTGATAGCCGCCGCGCGCTTCGTAGTCCTTGATGGACCAATTGCTGCCGTCCAGGCCCGCATAGATCTGCGGGTTGATGTGGCGGTCGTGGAAGCAGGTCTCGACGCCGCTCGAGGCAAACTTGCTGAGCACCGAGTGGGCTGCAGCGTTCATGATGTCGCTCATGCCTTGCCCTCCGCAGCGCGCAGGCCGTCCACCAGCTCGTCGAGCTTCTCGTTGCTCATGAAGCTGCACATGCAGCGGTCGTTCACCAGCATCACCGGGGAATCGGCGCAGGCGCCCAGGCATTCCGACTGTTGCAGCGTGAACAGGCCGTCGGCCGTGGTCTCGCCCATCTTGATGCCCAGCTTGTGCTCCAGATGGTGCAAGGCCTTGTAGCCGTCGCGCAGCTGGCAGGGCAGATTGGTGCAGACGTTGAGCTTGTACTTGCCAACGGGCTGCTGGTTGTACATGTTGTAGAAGGTGGTGACTTCGTGCACCGCAATCTCGGGCATGCCCAGGACCTCGGCAATCACGGCCTCGCTTTCCTGGCTCACCCAGCCCTGCTCCTGCTGCACGATGGACAGGCAGGCCATGACGGCAGACTGTTTCTGTTCAGCCGGATACTTGGCCACCTCACGCGCAAAGCGCTCTCTGGTCGCTTCGGTAATCATCGGTCAACGTCTCCAAACACGATGTCCAGGGTACTGAGCACCATCACGGCGTCAGCCAGCATGTGACCACGGCTCATCTCATCGAGAGCCGCCAGGTGCACGAATCCTGGTGGACGAATCTTCAGGCGATAGGGCTTGTTGGCGCCATCGCTGATCAAATAAATGCCGAACTCGCCCTTGGGGTGTTCGACAGAGGCATAGGCCTCGCCTTCGGGAACCTTGAAGCCCTCGGTAAAGAGCTTGAAGTGGTGGATCAGCTCTTCCATGTTGGACTTCATGGCTTCGCGGCTTGCGGGCGCAACCTTGTGGTTGTCCGTGATCACCGGGCCGGGATTGGCACGCAGCCAGTCCACGCACTGCTTGATGATCTTGTTGGACTCGCGCATTTCGGCCACGCGCACCAGATAGCGGTCGTAGCAATCGCCGGTCTTGCCCACGGGAATGTCGAAGTCCAGCTTGTCGTAGACCTCGTAGGGCTGCGTCTTGCGCATGTCCCAGGCCAGGCCGGAGCCGCGCAGCATCGGGCCGGTCAGGCCCAGGTTGAGGGCACGCTCGGCCGACACCACGCCGATGCCGACGTTGCGCTGCTTCCAGATGCGATTGTCGGTGAGCAGGGTTTCGTACTCGTCGGCACACTTGGGGAAGCGCTGGGTGAAGGCGTCGATGAAGTCCAGCAGCGAGCCGTGGCGGTCTTCGTTCATGGCCTCCATGGAGCGCACATTGCGCACCTTGCTGGCCTTGTACTGGGGCATGCTGTCCGGCAGGTCGCGGTACACGCCACCGGGGCGGAAGTAGGCCGCGTGCATGCGCGCACCCGACACCGCCTCGTACATGTCCATCAGCGCTTCGCGCTCGCGGAAGGTGTAGATCAGGATGGTGGAGCTGCCCGCATCGTTGCCCGAGGAACCCAGCCACATCAGGTGATTCATGATGCGGGTGATTTCCGAGAACATCACGCGGATGTACTGGGCGCGGATAGGCACTTCGATGCCCATCAGCTTCTCGATGGCCAGGCAGTAGGCGTGCTCGTTGCACATCATCGAGCAGTAGTCCAGGCGGTCCATATAGGGCAGCGACTGGATATAGGTCTTGCTTTCGGCCAGCTTTTCGGTGGCGCGGTGCAGCAGGCCGATATGCGGGTCGGCGCGTTGCACCACCTCGCCATCGAGCTCCAGCACCAAGCGCAGCACGCCGTGCGCGGCCGGGTGCTGCGGACCAAAGTTCAGGGAATAGTTCTTGATTTCAGCCATGGTCTTCCGTCAAAGGCGCTGACGCGCCCTCAGTGCAGGCCTCCGCCATAGTTTTCTTCACGGATGATGCGCGGCGTGATTTCGCGCGGCTCAATCGTGACGGGCTGGTAGACCACACGTTGCTGCTCGGCGTCGTAGCGCATTTCCACATAACCGGACAAGGGGAAATCCTTGCGGAAGGGGTGGCCGATGAAGCCGTAGTCGGTCAGGATGCGGCGCAGGTCTTCGTGGCCGTCGAACACGATGCCGAACAGGTCGAAGGCCTCGCGCTCGAACCAGTTGGCCGAGTTCCAGATCGGGTTGACCGAGGCGACCACGGGCAGGTCGTCATCTGGGCAGAACACGCGCACGCGCAGACGCTGGTTCAGCGTCAGGGACATCAGGTGCGAGACCACGGCGAAACGCGGACCGTCCTTGCCGACTTCCGCGTAGCTCGAATAGTCCACACCGCACAGATCCAGCAGCATCTCGAACTTGCAGCCGGGCGCATCGCGCAGGGTCTGCATCACGTCCAGATACTGGTCGGCAGACACTTCCACCGTCACTTCACCATAGGCCAGAGTGACGGAGCGCACCTTGTCACCCAAGGCAGCCGTAACCACATCCCGAAGTTTCTCGGGGTGAATAGCAATTGCAGTCATCTCAGCCCTTTAAACGCGAGCGATGGTGTGGGTACGGCGGATCTTCTGCTGCAGCTGGATGATGCCGTAGATCAGCGCTTCCGCTGTCGGGGGGCAACCAGGCACATAGACATCCACGGGAACAATGCGGTCGCAGCCGCGCACCACCGAATAGCTGTAGTGGTAGTAACCACCGCCATTGGCGCAGGAGCCCATGGAGATCACCCAGCGCGGCTCGGACATCTGGTCGTAGACCTTGCGCATGGCCGGGGCCATCTTGTTGCACAGCGTACCGGCAACAATCATCAGGTCCGAGTGGCGGGGGCTGGCACGGAACACTTCGGAGCCAAAGCGACCGATATCATAACGGGCCGCCGCTGCATGCATCATCTCCACCGCACAGCAGGCCAGGCCGAATGTCATGGGCCAGATCGACCCTGTCTTGGCCCAATTCACCACCGTGTCATAACTGGTGGTGACGAAGCCTTCCTTCATCACGCCTTCGATCATCGTGTTTCCTCAGAAAAGCTGCTTATTCCCAGTCCAGGGCGCCTTTTTTCCACTCGTAGGCAAAGCCCACGACCAGAATCGCCAGGAAGATCAGGACAGCAACAAAACCCGCACCGCCGACTTCCTTGAGTGCGACAGCCCAGGGCAGCAGGAATGCGATTTCCAAATCAAACAGGATGAAAAGGATGGCGACGAGGTAGTAGCGCACGTCGAATTTCATGCGCGCGTCTTCAAACGCCTCGAAACCGCATTCGTAGGGGGAGTTCTTGGCGGCGTCCGGGCGGTTGGGACCCAGCACGTAGCCGAGCGCCAAGGGCACAACGCCCACAGCCATGCCAATGAGAATGAACAAGAGAACGGGAAGGTACTGATCGATGTTCATCGAGTGGGCCTTGTTTTGGAAACATGCCTCACCGATCACTGCCTGATCAGCAGGGCAGGCTTCTAGTTATGTGTTGGTGCCGTCGGCGAGACTCGAACTCGCACAGCTTTCGCCACTACCCCCTCAAGATAGCGTGTCTACCAATTCCACCACGACGGCTTCGTCTCAAAGTCCGGCAACCCCTGGAACCTTCGTTGCAAAGATTCTGATCCCCAGACAATCCCTAGATTCTAGCCTGAAAAACCCTTGCTTCCTGGGTTCCTCAAGCTTTTCTCTAAATTATTTTGTCGGAATCTGGGCTGCGCCTTCCGCAGGAGCGGCGGGCGCAGGCACGGCAGCTTCACCGGAGGCCGCTGCCGGCGCTGCAGGAGCGGACTGGGCAGGTGCCGGAGCCGACACCGGAGCGCCTTCGAGCACGCTGCCGCTGCTCGCGGGGCGGAAATTGCTCATATAGGCCAGGGCCAGGGTCGCCACAAAGAACACGCTGGCCAGGACCGCCGTGCTGCGCGACAGGAAGTTGGCACTGCCCGAGGCACCGAACAAGCTACCCGAAGAGCCGCTGCCGAAGGAAGCGCCCATGTCGGCACCCTTGCCGTGCTGCACAAGAATCAGGCCGATCATGCCCAGAGCGGCCAGCATCTGGACCGCGAGAATGACGCTGGAGAAGACGTTCATATCAAAACCTATCAATCGTAATCATGGCGCGCCGCATTTCCAGAATGCGGCGCAAACGAATTATTGCGCTGCCGCAACAATGGTGAGGAAATCGGGCGCCTTGAGGGCCGCACCGCCGATCAGGCCGCCATCGATGTCGACCTGGGCCAGCAACTGGGCCGCATTCGCTGCATTCATGCTGCCGCCGTAGAGCAAAGGCACACGATCTGCCTGAGCGCTGGCCGCTGCCAGCTGCGCACGCAGCACGGCATGCACGGACTGAGCCTGCTCGGGCGTGGCGGTCTTGCCGGTACCAATGGCCCAAACCGGCTCATAGGCCACAACCAGCTCGCTCACGCAATGGCCGACCTGATGGATCACGGCCGCCAGTTGGCGCTTGACCACGGCTTCGGTCTGGCCGGCTTCGCGCTCGGCCAGGGTCTCGCCCACGCAGACGATGGGCGTGATGCCCTTGGACAGCGCGGCCTGAGCCTTGGCTGCCACCACCGCATCGGTTTCGCCATGGTACTGGCGACGCTCGGAGTGGCCGACCAGCGCATAGCGCACGCCGAACTCCTTGAGCATGGCCGCCGAGACCTCGCCCGTGAACGCGCCCTGCTCGTGCTGGGACACGTCTTGCGCCCCCACACCAATAGCAGATCCCGCAAGCTCCGCCTGGACTTGAGCCAGATATGCAGCAGGCGCAGCCACGGCCACACCAGCCTTGTTATCCGCAGGCAAGCCCTGCTTGATGGCCTGCAGCAAAGCCGCATTGGCAGCCAGGCTGCCATTCATCTTCCAGTTGCCGACAATGAGTTTTTGCTTCATTTTTCCCAAGTCAAAACGATTTTTCCGGTGTGCTGGCTGGACTCCATCAGCGCATGAGCCTGCGCCGCATCAGCAGCATCGAATTCACGATAGATGGTCGGGCGCACCTTGCCGGACTCCAGCATGGGCCAGACATGGCGCTTGAGCGCCTGGGCAATCGCCGCCTTGAAGGCCACGGGCCGCGGACGCAGCGTGGAGCCGGTGATGGTCAGGCGCTTGCGCAGCACCAGACCCGCATCCAGCTCGGCCTTGACACCGCCCTGCACCGCGATGATGACCAGGCGGCCGTCGGCCGCCAGGCATTGCACCTCACGCGCCACATAGGCTCCGGCGACCATGTCCAGAATGGCATTCACGCCCTCGCCCGCCGTGATGCGCTGCACCTCGGCCACAAAGTCCTGCGTCTTGTAGTTGATCGCGTGGTCGGCGCCGAGCTGCAGGCAGTCGGCACACTTGGCATCGCTGCCCGCGGTGACTATGACCTGCGCGCCCCAGGCCTTGGCCAGCTGGATCGCCGTCACGCCGATACCGCTGCTGCCGCCCTGCACCAGCAAGGTCTCGCCGGGCTGCAGTGCGCCGCGGTCGAACACATTGCTCCAGACCGTGAAAAAGGTCTCGGGCAAGGCCGCCGCCTGGACGTCGCTGAAGCCCGCGGGCACGGGCAGACATTGCGGCACGGGTGCCACGCAGTACTGCGCGTAGCCGCCGCCGGCCACCAGCGCGCAGACGCGGTCGCCGAGCTTGAAGCCGGCTTGCGCCATGGCCGTCTCGTCGCCGGCCACGATCACACCCGCAACCTCCAGCCCCGGAAGATCCGAAGCTCCGGGAGGCGGCGCGTAATGACCTTTGCGCTGCAGCACGTCGGGACGGTTGATGCCGCTCGCGGCGACGCGAATCAGCACCTCGCCCGCACCGACCACGGGCATGGGACGCTCAGCCATGCGCAGCACGTCGGGCGCGCCATAGCCGGCGATCTCCACCGCTCGCATTGTGTTGTGTTCCATATCCAGGCCTTGCTGTAACAATGAAATCAGGCTTGGGCGCTTGTCCGGCAAGCGCAGCCAGCTACCAAAACAGGAATGAGCAGGCAAAAGCAAAACGGGAGCCCGCCCCAAGGCAGGCTCCCGCTCAGCCATTACTGCTGCTGTTGCTGCTGCTCGTCGGCGACGGCGCGGTTCTCGCGCGGCTCACGGGGCTCGCGCGGTTCGCGGTTCTGACGGGGAGCGCGTTCGCGGTACTCGCGATCGCCACGGGGCTCACGCGGCTCGCGCTCGGGCAGGCCGGCGGGACGCTCGGTCAGCGCCTTCATGGACAGCTTGACACGGCCCTTGTCGTCGGTTTCCAGAACCTTGACCTTGACCACTTGGCCTTCCTGCAGATAGTCGGTGACCTTTTCCACGCGCTCGTGGGCGATCTGGCTGATGTGCAGCAGACCGTCCTTGCCGGGCAGCAGGTTGACCAGGGCGCCGAAGTCCAGGATCTTGACCACGGGACCTTCGTAGACCTTGCCGATTTCGACTTCGGCCGTGATCTGCTCGATGCGCTTCTTGGCTTCGTCGGCCTTGGCGGCATCGCTGGAGGCGATGGTGATGGTGCCGTCTTCGCCGATGTCGATCTGGGTGCCGGTTTCTTCGGTCAGCGCACGGATGGTGGCGCCGCCCTTGCCGATCACGTCACGGATCTTCTCGGGGTTGATCTTCATCGTGTACAGCTTGGGCGCGAAGGACGAGATCTCGGCCTTGGCTTCGCCCATGGCTTCCTGCATCTTGCCCAGGATGTGCATGCGAGCTTCCTTGGCCTGGGCCAGAGCGACCTGCATGATTTCCTTGGTGATACCCTGGATCTTGATGTCCATCTGCAGGGCGGTGATGCCGTTGGTGGTACCTGCCACCTTGAAGTCCATATCACCCAGGTGATCTTCGTCACCCAGGATGTCGGTCAGCACCGCGAACTTGTTGTCTTCCTTGATCAAGCCCATGGCGATACCGGCCACATGCGCCTTCATGGGCACGCCGGCGTCCATCATGGACAGGCAGCCGCCGCAGACCGAAGCCATGGACGAGGAGCCGTTGGATTCGGTGATTTCCGACACCACGCGGATGGTGTAGGGGAACTCTTCCTTGGAAGGCAGGCAGGCCACCAGGGCGCGCTTGGCCAGACGGCCGTGACCGATTTCGCGGCGCTTGGTCGAGCCCATGCGGCCCACTTCGCCGGTCGCAAACGGAGGCATGTTGTAGTGGAACAGGAAGCGGTCTTCGAACTCGCCGGCCAGAGCATCGATGCGCTGTGCGTCGCGCTCGGTACCCAGCGTGGAGATCACCAGAGCCTGGGTCTCGCCGCGCGTGAACAGGGCCGAGCCGTGGGTGCGGGGCAGCACCGAGGAGCGGATTTCGATGGGGCGCACGGTGCGGGTGTCGCGACCGTCGATGCGGGGTTCGCCAGCCAGAATCTGCGAGCGCACGATGCGCGCTTCGATGTCGAACAGCATGCCTTCGACCTTGACGCCGTCGAATGCAATGCCTTGCTCGGTCAGAGCAGCCTTCACGTCGGCATAGGCCAGGCGGCAGGCGTGCGTGCGCACTTGCTTGTTGCGCTCTTGATAGGCCGCACGCAGCTTGGCTTCACCCAGCTCGGCCACCTTGGCGATCAAGACCTCATCCTTGGCGGGAGCGGTCCAGTCCCAGGCGGGCTTGCCGCCTTCGCGCACCAGATCATGAATGGCGTCGATGGCGATCTTGCCTTGCTCGTGGCCAAACACCACAGCGCCCAGCATCACTTCTTCGGGCAGTTGCAGGGCTTCGGATTCCACCATCAGCACGGCAGATTCGGTACCGGCCACAACCAGATCCATCTGCGAATCCTTGCGCTGGGTCTGACCGGGGTTGAGCACGTATTCGCCGTTGATGTAACCCACGCGGGCCGCACCGATGGGGCCGTTGAACGGCAGGCCGGACACGGCCAAAGCCGCCGAGGTGGCGATCATGGCGGCGATGTCGGCGTCGACTTCGGGGTTCAGCGAGATGGTGTGGATGACCACGTGCACATCGTTGAAGAAGCCTTCGGGGAACAGGGGGCGGATCGGGCGGTCGATCAGACGGCTGGTCAGGGTCTCCAGCTCGGAAGGCTTGGCTTCGCGCTTGAAGAAGCTGCCGGGGATCTTGCCGGCGGCGTAGGTCTTCTCGATGTAGTCAACGGTCAGCGGGAAGAAATCCTGGCCGGCCTTGGCGATCTTGGAACCCACGACAGTGGCCAGCACCACGGTGTCGTCGATGTTGACCAGCACGGCGCCGGAAGCCTGGCGGGCGATTTCGCCGGTTTCCATGGTGACCGTGTGCTGGCCCCATTGGAAAGTCTTGGTGACTTTGTTGAACATGGTCATATTGACTCCTTGTTTAGTAGCTGGATGCACGCATCCAGATTTGATTTGGAGCGCAAACAGAACACGATGCCATTCCAGTGCAGCGCTAGATGCTACAAATAGTGCAGCATTGGAATGACACAGCTTCGCTCTGTTTTGCGTTCTCCGAAGTAAAAAACGCCTGAGCTAGGCAATCTAACTCAGGCGTTTCGATCTCTCACCGTGCTTACTTGCGCAGGCCCAGCTTGGCGATCAGGGCTGTGTAACGGTCAGCGTCCTTGGCCTTCAGGTAGTCCAGCAGCTTGCGACGACGGCTCACCATGCGCAGCAGGCCGCGGCGACCGTGGTGGTCCTTGGCGTGTTGCTTGAAGTGGGGAGTCAGTTCGTTGATGCGAGCGGTCAGCAGGGCCACTTGCACTTCGGGGCTACCAGTGTCGTTTTCGGAACGAGCGTTAGCCTTGACAACTTCGGCCTTGATGGAGGCAGCGATCATTTGATTTTCCTTAGGATTTGGCACTCGGCAGGGAGCACCTTGGTTACTTGCGCCAAGACTGGAAAGGCCTCGGCGTGCGTCTTGCACCATGCAAAACC
>JAFAIY010000519.1 GCA_019236485.1 Comamonas sp.
TAGTCGTCGGCGCCGACCTCCAGGCCCACGATGCGGTCCACGTCCTCGCCCTTGGCGGTGAGCATGATGATGGGCGTGCGGTCGTTGGCCGAGCGCAGGCGGCGGCAGATGGACAGGCCGTCTTCGCCGGGCATCATCAGGTCGAGCACGATCAGATCCACGGTTTCGCGCAGCAGGATGCGGTTCAGCGCCTTGCCGTCCTCGGCAATCATGATCTCGAAACCTTCCTGCGTCAGATAGCGGCGCAGCAGGTCGCGGATGCGTGCATCGTCATCCACCACGAGGATCTTGTCGGTACGGGTGCTTGTCGTTGCCATGATCGTCCTTGTCGATTTATTTGTAACACGGGCATTGTTATCGCTTAGCGCAAAAATTTCAAAGAAATCAGGCTGTTTCTTGCTTAGTGTTACAAAAGTTGCGTTTAAATTTGGGACGATAAATGTTTCTTTATAAAATTTAGAACTATATTTTGAGGTGTGACACAATTATTGTTCCAGTGGTGAGTTGAATTTCTGTGTTTCGTACGCAGAATGCCTGTCGCGGCTGACAGCGTCGCCGCGATGCGCCACAGTACCGGTGCCCGGGTGCACTTGTATCCACGCCGGTCGATTTATTTCCAGGGGTGAACCATATGAACCAGTTTTCCAAATCCTTGTCCCGCTCCACCGCCGCAGCACTGCTGCTGGCTGCTGCTGCCGCCAGCGGCAATGCCTGGGCCCAGAGCGCCGCACCGGCGGCCAGAGACATGGCAAAGCCGATGAACGTGGCCCAGCTGTCGGCCCAGGGGACGGTGGAGGTCAGGCAGGACTGGATGACGGCGACCCTGTCCGCGACCAAGGACGGACGCGATGCTGCCGCGGTGCAGGCCCAGCTGCAGAAAGTGGTGGAGGCCGCCATGACCACGCTGCGCCGCGACGCGCAGTCGGGGCTGATGGAGCTGAGCACGGGCAATTTCTCCATCTCGCCGCGCTATGGCAACAGCGGCAAGGTTGAAGGCTGGCAGGGCCAGGCCGACCTCGTGCTGCAGGGCCGCGACTTTGCGCGCATCACCCAGGCCGCGGCCAAGGTGCAGGACATGACGCTGGGCGGCATGGGCTTCGGCCTGTCGCGCGAGGCCCGCGAAAAGGTCGAGGGCGAGGCCCAGGCCAAGGCGATCGAGAACTTCCGCCAGCGCGCGGCCGCCATCTCCAAGAGCTTCGGCTTTGCGGGCTACAGCTTGCGCGAGGTGACGGTCAGCAGCAGCGGCGGCAATTTCCGCCCCATGCCCCGCGTGGGCATGCTGGCCATGGCCAAGGGGGCCAGCTTCGCCGATGCCGCACCGGTGCCGGTGGAGTCGGACCGCACCGAGGTGACGGTCAGCGTCGGTGGCTCCATCCAGATGCAGTGATCTGATATGAAAAAAGGAGCGGCTGGCGCCACTCCTTCTTGATATTCATCATTGAACAGCATCAAAGCCCTAATTCACAGGGCGCTAGATGCTATCAATTTGTTAGGCTTGGATTCTTACTGGGCCGCCCAGCCGCCATCCATGTTCCAGGCCACGCCGCGCACATTGCCGGCGGCCGGCGAGCAGAAGAACACGGCCAGCTCACCCAGCTCCTCGGGGGTGGTGAACTGCTGCGAGGGCTCTTTCTCGCCCAGCAGCTGGCGCGTGGCGTCCTCGTTGGAGATGCCCTGGGCCGTGGCCTTGGCATCCACCTGCTTCTGCACCAGCGGCGTCAGCACCCAGCCGGGGCAGATGGCGTTGCAGGTCACGCCGGTGGTGGCGTTCTCCAGCGCCGTGACCTTGGTCAGGCCCACGAGGCCGTGTTTGGCCGCGACATAGGCCGATTTCTGGGCCGAAGCCACGAGGCCGTGGACCGAAGCCACGTTGATGATGCGGCCCCAGTTGGCCTGCTGCATGGCGGGCAGGGCCAGGCGCGTGGTGTGGAAGGCGCTGGTGAGATTGATGGCGATGATGGCGTCCCAGCGCTCGGGCGGAAAGTCTTCCACCTTGGCCACATGCTGGATGCCGGCGTTGTTGACCAGGACGTCCACGCGGCCGAACTCGGTGGCCGCGTATTTCATCATTGCCTCGATCTCGCCGGCCCGGCTCATGTCCGCGCCGTGGTAGCCGACCCGGATGCCTGCGGCCTGGCCCGCTTCCAGCACCTGGCTGCGCGGGCCGTCGACATCGCCGAAGCCGTTGAGCACGATGTTTGCGCCCTGGCGGGCAAGGGCGATGGCAATCCCCAGGCCGATGCCACTGGTCGAGCCTGTCACGAGAGCGGTTTTGCCTTTCAACATGGACATATGAGGTCTCCGAATGAATTACGATGCGACGACAGCCATTATCGGCCCCGGTCCTGCCAACGCGTTCCTCATGAATCAACCTACGCTGAACTACGTATCGTGTCCCGGGGCGGCTGCTGCGGCCCCGTCCTGGGCCTCGGCCCGGCGCCGGCAGCAGGCCCTGTTCCAGCCCGAGGGAATGCACCGCATGGCCTACTGGGAGTGGAACCGCACCGGCAATCCCGCCCATCCGCATGTCATCGTCTGCGTGCACGGGCTTTCGCGCCAGGGCCGCGATTTCGATGTGCTGGCCGCGGAGCTCAGCCGCTTCGCCCGCGTGATCTGCCCCGATGTCGTGGGCCGCGGCGAGAGCGACTGGCTGGCCGACCCCATGGGCTATCAGCTGCCGCTGTATGCGGCAGACATGCTGGCGCTGCTGGCCCAACTTCAGGCCCAGGCACCCATCGCGCAGCTGGACTGGGTAGGCACCAGCATGGGCGGGCTGATAGGCATGGGCCTGGCGGGTCAGCCCGGCCTGCCGCTGCCCGTGCCGGTGCAGCGCCTAGTGCTCAACGATGTGGGGCCAGCCATCGAATGGGAGTCGCTGGAGCGCATCGGTTCCTATCTGGGCAAAAGCTTGCAGTTTCCCAACTTCGAGAGCGCGGCAGCGGCCATGCGCTTGATATCCGGGGGATTCGGACCACATAGCGAGGAGCAGTGGCGCAGGCTGTCGCAGGCCATGATCAAACCCGATCCGCAAGGCGGCGTGGTGCTGCATTACGACCCGCGCATTGCCGAGCCCATGGCGCATATGAGCCGGGATTCGGCCCAGGCCGGCGAGGCGCTGCTGTGGCAGCTCTATGAACAGATCAAGGCACGGGTCTTGCTTGTGCGTGGTGCGGATTCCGATCTGCTGTCTGCGGCCACAGCCGAGGCCATGACCGTGCGCGGCCCCGGGGCGCATTGCACGGTGCTGGAAAGCGTGGGTCACGCGCCGACGCTGGTGGCGCCGGGGCAGGTGGCTTTGATACGAAAGTTTTTACAAGGGGAAGAGGGTCTGCCGACAAGAATGAGTCTTGCACAGCAGGCCCAAGAGGAAGCTGAATGAAAACCAGCGATACCGCAACACCAGTTTCTGATGCTCCTCCCGCGATCGCGGGGCCGATGCCGGATCTGATCAAGGCCACCTCCGAGGTGCTGCCGGGCCAGGCCCATGCGCTGGCGCGCGCGCGCGCTTTTGCCGAGCCGCTGATTGCCGGCGAGCTCATGGAGACCGGGGAAAACACCCTGGAGCACGCCGATGCCGTGGCCGCCATCCTCAAGAAGATAGGCGGCTCGGAAACCATACAGGCCGCGATTTATCTGGTCCATGCCAGCGTGCATCTGAACAAGCCGCAGGAAGTGATTGCCAAGGCTTTCGGCGACAACTTCGCGACCCTGGCCGTGGAGACCATCAAGCTCATCCGCGTGCAGCAACAGGCCCGCGATGCCGAGCTGAGCACCCAGCATGTGGACGATGTCGCCACCCAGACGGAGAACGTGCGCAAGATGCTGCTGGGCTTCTCGCGCGACCTGCGCGTGGTGCTGCTGCGCCTGGCTTCGCGGCTGCAGACCCTGCGCTACTATGCGGCGGAGAAGCGGCCCGTCTCGCCCAGCATTGCGCGCGAAGCCCTGCATGTGTTTGCGCCGCTGGCCAACCGGCTGGGGATCTGGCAGATCAAGTGGGAGCTCGAGGACCTGGCGTTCCGCTTTCTCGAGCCTGAAACCTACCGCGAGGTGGCGCGGATGCTCGATGAAAAGCGCGTGGAGCGCGAGGCCTATATGGAGCAGATGCGCGCGCGGCTCGAGGCCGATCTGCGCGCCCACAGCATCAGCGCCACCGTCCAGGGCCGGCCTAAGCATATCTACAGCATCGTCAAGAAGATGCGCGGCAAGTCGCTGAGCTTCGACCAGCTCTTCGACATTCGCGCCATGCGCGTCGTCGTGCCCACGGTCAAGGACTGCTATGCGGCACTGTCCTGGGTGCACCAGCAGTTCACGCCGCTGGAAAAGGAATTCGACGACTACATCGCCAAGCCCAAGCCCAATGGCTACCAGTCGCTGCACACCGTGGTGCGCGACGAAACCGGGCGCACCATAGAGATCCAGATCCGCACCCAGGCCATGCACGACCA
>JAFAIY010000641.1 GCA_019236485.1 Comamonas sp.
CAGCCAGGCCCAGCTCGAGCAGGATCTGTCCTATGTGGAAATCGCCAGGGCCGAAGGCGCACGCCTGGCGGCCGGTGGCGGCCAGGTGGCTTGCCATACGGGCAGCGGCAAAAGCGGCTTCTTTATGGCGCCCACGCTGTTTGTGGATACCGAGGCCGGCATGCGCATCAATCGCGAAGAGGTCTTTGGCCCCGTGGTCAGCGTGATCCGCGTCAAGGACTACGAGGAGGCACTGCAGGTCGCCAACGACACGGAATTCGGCCTGTCGGCCGGCATTGCCACCACCAGCCTCAAGCACGCGAGCCACTTCAAGCGCCACAGCCAGGCCGGCATGGTCATGGTCAACCTGCCCACGGCGGGCGTGGACTACCATGTGCCGTTCGGCGGGCGCAAGGGCAGCAGCTACGGCCCGCGCGAGCAGGGCCGCTATGCCCAGGAGTTCTACACCACGGTCAAGACGGCCTATACGCTGGCATGAACACGACCGCTGTTTCCACTGCTCCCCTGGCCTCCGGCTGGAACCGGCCACTGACCGTGGCCGCCGTCGCGCTGCTGTGCTGCCTGCTCTGGGGCAGCTCCTATCCGGCCATCAAGAGCGGCTATGCGCTGTTCTCCATTGCACCGGCCGACCTGCCGGGCAAGCTGCTGTTCGCGGGCTGGCGCTTTGTGCTGGCCGGCGGCTTTGTGCTGATCGTCGCGGCTGTCATGGGCAAGCCGGTAATGCTCACTCTGCGGCAACATCCACGGCAGCTGCTGGCCCTGGGATGTGCGCAGACCACGCTGCAATACGTGTTCTTCTATCTGGGCCTGGCCTACACCACGGGCGTCAAGGGCTCGATCATGAACGCCACGGCCACCTTCTTCAGCGTGCTGATTGCGCACTGCTTCTATGCCAACGACCGCCTGTCTCCGGCCAAGGCCCTGGGCTGTGCCGTCGGCTTTGCGGGTGTGCTGACCGTGACCCTTGGCGGCAATGGCGAGCTGGGTGAGGGCTTCAGCTGGCTGGGCGAAGGCTCGGTCGTGCTCGCCGCCCTGATCCTCGCGGCCTCCAGCATCTACGGCAAGCAGCTGTCGCAGCGCATGGATGCCATGGCCATGACGGGCTGGCAGCTGGGCCTGGGCGGCCTGGTGCTGGTGCTGATCGGCTGGTTCAGTGGCGGCAGCATGGGCCTGCCGTCGCTGCAAGCACTGCTGCTGCTGGTCTATCTGGCTCTGCTGTCGTCCGCAGCCTTCACCCTGTGGAGCCTTCTGCTCAAGCACAACCGCGTGAGTCAGGTCACCATCTACAACTTCACGGTACCGGTGTTCGGCTCGGTGCTGTCCGCGCTGTTCCTGGGTGAGGCCCTATGGGCCTGGCACTATGTGCTGGCCCTGGCCATGGTGTGCCTGGGCATTGTGCTCGTGACACGCGAGCCGGCTTCCCGCTGAACGCTGCTGCGCCCAGGCGGCCATGCGCCACGGATTGATCTACACTGGATTTCGAGCGCTCTGCGCCATCCTGTCTAGATCCATCTGAAGAGAAGATTTCCGCCATGTGCCAATTGCTGGGGATGAATTGCAACACGCCGACCGATGTGCGCTTTAGCTTTTCGGGCTTTACCCAGCGCGCAGGCAATACCGGCGATCACACCGACGGCTGGGGCATCGCCTTTTTCGAGGACAAGGGCCTGCGCCATTTCGTCGACCATGAGCGCGCCATCGACTCGCCGGTCGCCAAGCTGATCCGCGAATACCCGATCAAGAGCACCAATGTCATCGCCCATATCCGCAAGGCGACGCAAGGCGTGGTCAGCCTGCAGAACTGCCACCCTTTTGTGCGCGAGCTATGGGGGCGCAACTGGGTGTTCGCCCACAACGGTGATCTCAAGAACTTCGCGCCCAAGCTGCACGCTCATTTCCACCCGGTCGGCAATACGGACAGCGAACTAGCCTTCTGCTGGATCATGCAGGAGCTGTGGAAATCCCATGCGGGCCTGCCCAGCGTCAAGGAGCTCACCCACACGCTGCGCGAACTCGCGGCCAAGATTGCGCCCCATGGCACTTTCAACTTCCTGCTCTCCAACGGGGAAGCGCTGTGGGCCCATGCCACCACCCATCTTTGCTATATAGAACGGCAACATCCCTTCGCCCAGGCTCATCTGTGCGACGAAGATCTCAGCGTGGACTTCTCCCGCGAGACCACACCGCGGGACAAAGTCGCCATCATCGTCACGGCGCCGCTGACCCATGATGAGACCTGGACCCCCATCCGTTCGGGCGAGCTCAAGGTATTCACCCAAGGGCAATGCCTCGATATCTAGAAGCTGCAGCACCCGCTAAATAAAAAGAGAGCGCCAGGCGCTCTCTTTTTATTCATGGTTTTCGAGGGGGTTTTGACGGCCCGGTTGTGACCTGCTCCCCATAGGACGTACCAGTTGAAGGTAAGTAGGGTCCGTTTTCAGAGGAAGAACGGACATGAAGAAGAGCAGATTCACCGATGAACAGATCATCGGTTTTCTCAAACAGGCCGAGGGCGGCATGCCGGTCAAGGAGCTGTGCCGCCTGGGCGGCTTCAGCGATGCGACCTTCTACAAGTGGCGCGCCAAGTTCGGTGACATGCAGGCCAGCAAGGCCACGCGGCTGCGCGAGATCGAGAGCGAGAACGCCAAGCTCAAGAAGCTGCTGGCTGAATCGACCAGAGTTTTGTAGATAGCCCAAAGCCTCCTATTCCGTTCCAATAGGAGTCCTTATGAGCAGTCAACGTTACCCCGAAGAATTCAGGATCGAAGCAGCCAAGCAGATCTTGGAATACGGCCACAGCGTGGCCGATGTCTCACGCCGTTTAGGCGTGAGTGCGCATAGCCTGTACAAATGGGTTCGTCAGCAGCAAATCCCCGCAGCGCAACGAGCCCAGCAAGTGAGTCAAAGCGAAGAGCTGCGCCGCCTGAAGGCCGAACTCAAGCGGGTCACCGAGGAGCGTGACATCCTAAAAAAAGCGGCGGCGTACTTCGCTCGTCAGTCCGAC
>JAFAIY010000284.1 GCA_019236485.1 Comamonas sp.
CAGGGCTGAGCCGGCCTGGGCCGGGAATTGCGGTGCGGACAGTCCCGTGGCTTCGGCGCCTAGTCGGGCGATCCTGGCCTGCAGGCCGGCGATGCGGGCATCGACCTCGCCTGCTGCCGCCTCCAGCCGCGTGGGGTCCAGCCGTGCGAGCAACTGGCCGGAGCGGCCCTGATCGCCTTCCCGGACATTCAGCTCGGACAGCACGCCTCCGTCCACGGCCTGGATGACTTGTACCCGGCTGCTGGCGATGACCTCGCCGCGCGCCTTGGCGACTTCGTCGATGCGGAAAAACATGGCCCACAGCACAAAGCCGGCCAGAGCCAGCGCAATGGCCCAGATCAGGCCGGCAGCCGCGCGGCTGTGGTGATAGTTCTTCAGGCGCTGTACGCGGGCTGCGTCGGAGTGCTCGTCGTCAAACAAGTCGATAGCCATGTTATTGCTCCTGCATCTGGGCAGCCGTGGCACCAGGCGTTGTGGCCGGGGCGCCGCCGGGAGCGGCGCGTGTCGCGGCCTGAGGTTGCACGCGCACTTGCTGAATCCTGAGTCCCGGGGGCTGCTGGGGGGCGACAGCGGCCGAGGAGGTGGCGGGTGCGTGGGCCGGGCTGCCGGCGGCCCGAGGAGCGCCTCCGGCGTGGGACATCAGGGCCGGCATGACCTGGTCGGGGCGGCCGTCGCGGCTGACAGCGCCCTGCTGCAGCACGATGACGCGGGTGGCCAGTGCCATGGCGGCCATGGGCCGGTGCGTGGAAACGACGAGTATGTCTTCGGGGCGTAACTGCTGCTGCAACTGCTGCCAGACGCGGGCCTCGGCATCGCCGTCGAGCGAGGCGGTGGGCTCGTCCAGCAGCCAGATGCGGGGGCGGGCCATCAGCACACGGGCCAGACCCACGAGCTGGCGTTGTCCTCCGGACAGGCCTTCGCCGCCTTCGCTGATTTCCAGGTCCATGCCCTGCGGGCTGCCGGCGGCAATCTGATCCAGCCCGAGCGCGCGCACGGTCTGGAGCATGGCGGAATCGCTGACGGCACCGGACAGCGCCAGGTTGCTGCGCAGCGTGCCTTTGAACAATTGCACGTTCTGCGGCAGGTAGCCGACCTGGGCGCTGACCAGCTGAGGGTCTATTTCCCATAGGTCGGCGTCGCCCAGCCGTACGCGGCCTTCGCTGGGGCGGTACAGGCCGGCCAGCACCTTGAGCAGCGTGGATTTGCCGCCGCCCACGGGACCCAGCAGCAGCACGCGCTCGCCGGACTTGAATTCCAGGCGCGGCAGGTTCAGCAGCTGAAGCGGAGAGCCGGGGAAGGCAAAGCGCAACTGCTCCACGGCCAGCGTTTCGGGCAGGCGCTCGGGCAGCAGCAGGGTCTGCTGGGGGCGGCGTTCGGGACTGAGCTCCAGCAGGCGGTTGACCATCTGCAGCGATTCGCTGACCTGCTGCCACTGCACCAGGTACTGCACGCCCTGGGCGATGGGGGCGATGACGCGGCCGCCCAGAATGCTGCAGGCGATCATGCCGCCCATGGTCAGATGCCCGGCTTCGACCTGCCAGACGCCGACGACGACGGCCGCCACATAGGCCAGCGTGGACAGGCTGGCCGTGGTGGTGGCGCTGAAATGGGCCAGGGCTTTTTGCTGGATGCTGTAGCCGGCGATCGATTGGCTCAGTGCTTGCCAATCCTGGGCGAAACGCCAGCCGGCATGGCTGGCACGTATGGTTTCTGCGCCCCGGATGCTGTCTATCAACAGGCCCTGGCGTTCGTTGCTGCGCGTCATCTGCTGACGGGTCAGCCGTCGCAGGCGCAACCGGGTGTAAAGGCCTATCAGCAGCGCCACGGGCAGCATGCCGGCATAGACCCAGCCGATATGGCCACCGATCAGGGCGATCAGGCCTATGAACAGCAGCGCGAACGGCAGGTCCACCAGCCCGAAGATGATGCTGGAGGAGAAGAACTGCCGTACCGAGTCCAGCGCGCTGACCTGTGCGGCCAGGGTGCCCAGGCTGCGCGGCTGCAGATCGAGCTGGACGCGCAGCAGATGCTCATAGACCTGCTGGGACAGGCGCTGATCCATGCCGCTGGCCACGCTGTCCAGGATATGGGCTCGCAGTGTCTTGAGCAGCCAGTCCAGACCCACCATCAGCAGCATGCCGGCGGTCAGAGTGGCCAGGGTTGCATAGGCCAGGGTAGGTACGACCCGGTCATAGACCTGCATGGCGAAGATGGAGGACGGGATCGCGAGTAAATTCACCAGCAGCGTGGCCACGACCACGCGCGGAATCCAGCCCCGGCTGCGCAGCAGCTCCTGCCAGACCATATGCAG
>JAFAIY010000079.1 GCA_019236485.1 Comamonas sp.
GCCGAGATTTCGGTCGGATGGGGCAGAGGTTTGTTCCAAGCCATGTTCTTATGCTCCCCGCAGGATCAAGGCGCCCTGCTCGCTCATCACACCGCCGGTGCCGGACACATAGGCCAGATCATTCCGTCCCAGCTGGCGCTCGCCCGCACGGCCCTGGATCTGGTGGATGGCCTCTATCACCTGGGACATGCCGCCGGCCGTGCCCGACTGGCCGAAGCTCAGCTGGCCGCCATGGGTGTTCATGGGGAAGTTGCCCTTGAAAGTGAAGTCGTTGTTGCGCAGGAAGTCCATGCCCTGGCCCTTGGCGCAAAAGCCCGCGTCTTCCAGCGTCAGCATCACGGTGATGGTGTAGCAGTCATAGATCTGCGCCATATGCATGTCCGCGGGCTTGAGGCCCGCCATCTCGAAGGCCTTGGCCGAAGCCGGTCCGATGGGAGTCTTGAGCATATCGGCCATATAGGTGGGCGACTTGCTGCTCACATGCTCGCCGCAGCCGATGATGCTCACGGGACGGTTTCTGCAGCTCTTGGCGCGGTCGGCGCGCGTGACTATCATCGCGCCGCCGCCGGCGGCCGGCAGCACGATCTCGAGCACGCGCAGGGGCTCGGCCACCATGCGCGAGTTCAGCACGTCATCCACGGCAATGGGCTGGCCGTAGAACATGGCGTTGGGGTTGTGGCAGGCGTTGAAGCGCTGATCCACGCAGATCCGCGCCAGGGCTGCAGCGTCATAGCCATGGATGGCGCCATAGCGCTGGGCGATCATGGCGTAGCCGGTGTTCTGCGCCATATGGCCATAGGGCAGGTCCATCTCGGCCTCGGGCGCGCCGTAGCGGGTGCTGTGGCCGCCAAAGCGGCTGCTCTTCATGACTTCCTTGAAGTGGTCGTCATGCTCAGAGAACGGCGTCATGCGCGCAGGCAGCACACAGGCCACGGTGTTGCACAAGCCCATTTCGATGGCGGCCGCAGCGCGCCAGACCATGGCCACCGAACTGGCACCGCCCAGATCCACGACCTCGGCAAAGTTCAGCGGAATGCCCAGGTATTCGCCGGCCATGGCCGGCACAAAGCTGCTGGCCTCATGGAAGTGCGCCCCGCTGGTGATCAGGCCGTCCACTTCGGACAACTCCATGCCCGCATCTTCGAGTGCCTGCAGCGTCAGATCGGCCACCTGCTCCAGATGGAACATGCGCGGCGCTGTCGCGTACTTCTCAGGCTTGTACTGTGCGGCGCCGACCAGCGCTGCCTTTCCTTGCAAACCCATATGTCTCCCTATCAAGAAAGTGTGGCTTCATTGTGTGGAATGAAGCCGGCCGCAACCATCGTCAACACAGACTAAGGCAATCGCCCCGTAGATACCCTCGATTCTCGGGACAAACGTCCATTCGGACGATGTTTCAAAGCCCTCGAAACAACAATCTCCGCCCTAGGTTTTTTGGCTCACGCACGGGCCGTCAAAAGACTGATAAAGGAGACAACGTGAAAACAGCCGTCGGTATCGGCGCAGCAGCATTGGTGGCCTTCGCCTCTGCTCTGGCCTTTGCACCCCGCACCCCGCCACCGCTGGCGCCAAGCTCGATTGGCGTCGAAGGCAGCCATTTCAATGCCATCGACCAGGTCGGAAGCCGTCTGCTGACGGCCGGCGCGATGGGCGAAATCCTCTACTCCGACGACCAGGGCGCGCACTGGGCGCTGGCCAAGCTCAACCAGGACCGCCAGGCCCTGCTGGTCAGCATGGCGTTTGCACCCGACCACAAGACCGGCCTGGCCGTGGGCCACGAAGGCTGGATTCTGCGCACCAAGGACGGTGGCAGCAGCTGGGAGGAAGTCGCTTTCACCAAGGAAAACGGCGAGCCGCTGATGTCGGTGGCGCGCCTGCCTTCGGGCGACTGGATCACCGTCGGCGCCTTCGGCAAGGCCATGGTTTCCAAGGACGGCGGCCAGAACTGGCAGCCCATGACGCTGCCCGCCGAGGTCGAGGACAAGCACCTGAACCGCATCGCCAGCTCCGCCGACAAGCAGCACTGGCTGATCGTGGGCGAGCGCGGCCTGGTGTTGAAGTCCGATGACGCGGGCGCAACCTGGCAAGCCGAGCCCGCGTTCTACAACGGCTCCTTCTACAACGCCATGCCCACCAAGAATGGCGGCTGGCTGATCTACGGCATGCGCGGCAATGTGTTCCTGCAGGCTGCACCCGGCGCGCCTTGGGCCAAATCTGAGGTGCCCGCCGCCGTCTCCTTCTTCGGCCATGCCCAGGAACAGGACGGGACCATTGTTCTGGTCGGCCAGGGCAGCATGCTGGGTATCAGCAAGGACGGCGGCAAGAGCTTCACGCTGCAGCGCGCCCAGGGCCGCGCCACGCTGACCGACATTGCGCTGACCGGCCCCGACAGCGGCTGGATCTCCAGCGACGCGGGCCTGCAGCCCTTCTCCACCCAGGCCAAGGCGGCCTCTGCATCCGGCCAAGGAGCGAACCCATGACTCTTTCCGAACCCGTAAGCCGGCTGGACCGGCTCATCGCCGCCACGGCGCGCTGGCTGATTTCCTGGAGCAAGACCATCGTCGTGCTCACGCTGATCGCCACGGCCCTGCTCGGCGTCTCCGCACTGCGCACCCACCTGGATCCGGGCTTTAACAAGCTGATTCCGCTGCGCCATGAATACATGGCCGCCTTCCTCAAGCATGCGGCGACCTTCTCGGGCGCCAACCGCATCCTGGTGAGCGTGGAATGGAAGGGCCAGGGCGATATCTACAACAAGGAATTCCTGGACTCGCTGCGCGGCGTGACCGACGAGGTGTTCTTCACCCCCGGCGTCAACCGCGGTCAGGTGTATTCGCTGTTCACGCCGAACGTGAAATATATCGAGATCACCGAAGACGGCTATGTGGGCGAAGTGCTGATTCCCTCGCGCTTCGAGGCCAACGAGCAAGGCCTGGCCCAGGTGCGCTCCAACGTGGCCAAGTCCGGCCAGATCGGCAGCCTGGTCAGCAACGACCTCAAGTCGGCCATGGTGCGCGCCGACCTGCTCGAGGTGGACCCCAAGACCGGCGAGAAGCTCGACTACCACCAGGTCGCCCAGCGCATGGAGGAGATCCGCCACAAGTTCGAGAACCAGGACATCTCCATCCACATCATCGGCTTCTCCAAGGTCCTGGGCGATGTGATGGACGGCCTGTTCACGGTGATGACCTTTTTTGCCGTGGCTTTTGTGATCACGGCCATCATGCTGCGCCTGTACACCCGCTCCACCAACCTCACCGTAGTCGGCCTGCTGGTCGCGCTGCTGCCCGTGATCTGGCTGCTGGGCCTGCTGCCGCTGGTGGGCTATGGCATAGACCCCATGTCCATCCTCGTGCCGTTTCTGATCTTCTCCATCGGGGTCTCGCATGCGGTGCAGATGACGGGCGCCTGGAAGCATGACGTGCGCGCCGGCCTCGGCCCCAAGCTGGCCGCCGAGAACGCCATCCGCAAGCTGGCCATTCCGGGCACGCTGGCGCTGCTGACCAATGCCCTGGGCTTTATGGTCATCATGCTGATCGACATTCCCATCGTGCACGAGCTGGGCCTGACCGCCTGCCTGGGTGTGCTGCTGATGATCATCACCAACAAGGTGTTCCTGCCCGCGGTGCTGGCCAATATCCGCCTCGAAAAGGCCGCGCTGACGGCTGTCTCGTCCGACGCCAACGGCCGCAACACGCGCTGGTGGAAGCTCTCGGCGCTTGCCGAGTCGCGCCCCGCCCTGCTCACCCTGGCCGCGGCCATGGTCTTCCTGGTGGTCGGTACCTACGAGTCGCGCGGCCTGCGCACCGGCGACATCGGCACCGGGGCACCCGAGCTGCGCGCCGACTCGCGCTACAACCGCGACAACGACAACATCATCGGCCACTACTCCATAGGCATGGATGTGCTGTCCGTGTACGTGGAGACCTCCAACCTCACGGAAAGCTGCCTGAACTGGCCGGTGATGAATGCCGTGGAGCGCTTCGAAGCGCGCATGCGCCGCGTCGACGGCGTGCAGTCGGTGTCCACGGTCTCGGGCCTGGCCAAGATCGCGACCTC
>JAFAIY010000244.1 GCA_019236485.1 Comamonas sp.
CCGTGCCGGCGAGCAGGGCCGGGGCTTTGCGGTGGTGGCGGGCGAGGTGCGCAGCCTGGCCCAGCGCAGCGCCGAGGCGGCCAAGGAGATCAAGCAGCTCATTACCACCAGCGTGGACAATGTGCAGTCGGGCTCGCAGCAGGTGGAGCTGGCGGGCAAGAGCATGAACGAGATCGTCTCCAGCGTGCGCCGGGTCAGCGACCTGATCGGCGAGATCACGGCCTCGTCGACCGAGCAGCGCGACGGCATAGGCCAGGTCAACCAGGCGGTGAGCAATCTGGACCAGATGACGCAGCAAAATGCGGCGCTGGTGGAGGAGTCCAGCGCTGCGGCGCTGTCCATGCAGGAGCAGGCGCGGCGCCTGGCGCAGGTGGTAGCGGTTTTCCAGTTGGGCCGTGAGGAGCAGGCTGCTGTCAAACAGATACCGGTGCCCAAGCTCGCGCCCGCCATGGTACAGCCGGCCAGGATTCCTTCGGTCACGCGTGCTCAAGGCCTGTCTGCGTCCGCCGTCAGCACAGCAAAGCAGCCGGCTCTCAGCCAGCCGCACGCGCAGCACGAGAACTGGGAAAGCTTCTGAAAACTGGCTTCAGACGCTCCCGGAAATCATGGGCATGATCATGCGCACGATCCGAACCACGGCCGGTCCCAGAACGACCATGACGATGGCGGGAAAAATACAGGTCACCAGCGGAAACAACATCTTGGTGGGCATCTTGGCGGCCAGTTCCTCGGCTCGCATCTGCCGCTTATGGCGCAGATCGTCGGAAAACACGCGCAGCGATTCGCCGATGCTGGTGCCGAACCGGTCGGCCTGCGTCAGCATGGCTGCAAAGGTGTGGATCTCCTCCACGCCGGTGCGTGCAGCCAGATTGCGCAGGGACTTTTCACGGGTGCTGCCGGCGCGCATCTCCAGATTCGTCCAGTGCAGCTCCTCGGCCAGGGCCGTGCTTTTGATGCGGATCTCCTCGGTGACCTTGCCCAGGGCGGCGTCCAGCCCCATGCCGGCTTCCACGCAGACCAGCATCAGATCGGCCGCATCGGGAAAGTTCTCGAAGATCTCGCGCCTGCGCAGCGATGCCATCCAGTGCAGCACCAGATTGGGCAGGTAGCAGGCCACCAGGGCTGCCACCAAGACGCAGAGCAGGAGTCGGGTGCTGTCTGTCGCGCCGTAGGCCAGCATCAGCGAATACACGGCCAGCGCCGCGATCACGGGCAACAGCGTCTTGACTCCGAAGTACAGCAGCGGCGCGTTCTCGTTACGGATACCGGCGTTCAGAAAACGCAGGCGCAAGGGCGTGGTGTCGATGCCCGCGGTGGGCGACGACAGCTGGGCAAACGGGCCGACCAGCTTGACCGCGGTTTCTGTCCAGCCCCCGTCCTGGACGGAGGGGGCCAGCGCTTGCAGGCGCTGTTCGGTGGCCGTCGGAGTGATCCAGAAGAACAGGGCTCCCGCGGCCAGCATGACGGCAATGAAGGTGAGCAGAGCGACGATCAGCATGGTGGACTCCTTGCGTTCTAAAGGCTCATACCCGGATACGGATGATGCGGCGCATGATCAGCACGCCGATCACCATCAGCACCGCCAGCCATTTCAGGATGGTGATGCCTATGGGGTCGGTCCACAGTGCGGACATGAATTCGGGGTTCAACAGATTTAGTAAAGCGGCCAGTGCGAAAGGCATGAGACCCAGAATCCAGGCCGACATCCGCCCTTCGGAGGACAGCACGCGGATCTTGCCATTGAGCTTGAGCCGCTCGCGGATCAGTCGACTTAGGGTGCCCAACATCTCCGTGAGGTTGCCGCCGGATTCGCGCTGTATGAGTACGGCCACGATGAAGTAGCGCAGATCGGTGACGGGGACCCGCTCGCCCAGATTGCTCAGGGCCTGCTGCGGCGAGGTGCCGTAATTGATCTCGTCGTGCACCAGGCGGAACTCGCCGGCCATGGGCTCGGCCAATTCCTCGCCGGCCATCTGCAGGCCGGCGGAGAACGCATGGCCTGCGCGCAGTGCCCGCGCAATCAAGTCCAGGGCTTCGGGGAGCTGGCGTTCCATCAGGCTCAGGCGCTGGTAGCGCTTGCGCTGCAGATAGAGCCAGGGCAGGGAGCCCAGTACGGCGCCTACGATTGCGCCCAGCTCCAGGGACTGGTGCAGCGTGACCGCCGCCAGCATGCCGAATGCAAACAGGATTGCGCTGCTGAGCAGCAGACCCGAAACCGTCCACTCCAGGCCGGATTGCAGAATGAAACGATCCAACTGGTGCGCACGCGGCATGCGCTGCAGCGTGCGCTCCAGCAGCGGCATGTCGCTGAGCACGCGCTCCTTGACAAGCTTGGTCGGCGTGCTGCTGTCATGGGCTGCGGACAGGGCCTGCAGGCGGCGCTCAAGCCGCTTCGCTTCGGGGCCTTTGTACTGTTTCCACACCATGTGCAGCGCTTCGATCAGCAGCAGCATGGCGGCAAACACCAGGACCACGATCACGAGGACCGAATGGGAGGAAAAAAAGGATGGCATGGCGGCTCCTTTTCAGGGCGTTCACTGATAGTGGCGCTCGGGGGCGAAGATGGTGTCCGGCAGCGCGATGCCAAAGCCTCTGAGCCGATCGGCGAACTTGGGTCTGACGCCCGAGGCGTGGAAATAGCCCTGGACTTCACCGTTGGCGCCGACGCCGGTCTGGGTGTAGGCGAAGATCTCCTGCATGGTGACGACCTCGCCCTCCATGCCCGTGATCTCCTGAATGCTGGTGACCTTGCGCTTGCCGTCCGTCAGCCGCAGAACCTGCACGATCACCGTGATGGCCGAGGCAATCTGCTGGCGTGCCGCCTGGTGGGGCAGGTTCAGACCCGCCATGCTGACCATGTTCTCCAGTCGCGCCAGCGAATCGCGCGGGGTGTTGGCGTGGATGGTCGTCAACGAGCCCTCATGGCCGGTGTTCATGGCCTGCAGCATGTCCACGGCCTCGGCGCCGCGTACCTCGCCGATGATGATGCGGTCCGGCCGCATGCGCAGCGCGTTGCGCACCAGCGAGCGCTGCGTGATCTCGCCGCGGCCTTCGATATTGGGCGGGCGCGTTTCCATGCGCACCACATGGGGCTGCTGCAGCTGCAGCTCGGCCGCGTCCTCGATGGTGACCACGCGTTCCGCGGCAGGGATATAGCCCGAGAGGATGTTGAGCAGCGTGGTCTTGCCGGCACCGGTGCCGCCCGAGATGATCATGTTCACCTTGGCCTTGGCCAGTGCCTCCAGCACCACGGCCATGCCCGGCGTCAGGCTCTTGAGGTCATTGATCAGGTTTTCCATGCGCAGCGGCGTGCGCGCAAAGCGCCGGATCGACATCATGGGGCCATCGAGCGCAACCGGCGGGATGACGGCATTCACGCGCGAGCCGTCGGGCAGGCGGGCGTCGACCATGGGGCTGGATTCATCGATGCGCCGGCCTATGCGCGAGACGATCTTGTCGATGATGCGCAGCAAATGCTTGTCGTCGGTGAAGACCACAGGGGTCAGCTCCAGCCGGCCGTGGCGCTCCACATAGATGCGGTCGTGGCGATTGACCAGAATGTCCGAGACCGCGGGGTCGGCCATCAGCAGCTCGAGTGGGCCGAAGCCCAGCATCTCGTGCTGGATGTCCCGGACCAGCAGCTTTCTCTCCAGATCGTTGATGGCCGCCGCGTCCTCGGTCAGCAGGCGCTCGGTCATGGCCGCGATTTCCTGCTGCAGCGTCTGCATGGGCAGAGACTCGAGTGCGGCCAGGTCGAAACGCTCCACCAGCTTGGCGTGGATGCGGCCTCTGAGCGCCAGATAGGCGGGGGAGTGGCCGTAGATTGGCGCTGAAGGGGCGGACTCGGCCTCCGCTGCCGGCATGGGCTCCAGGTCCGCCGCTTCGGGCACGATCTGCAGCGCAGGCTTGGGAGCGCGTGTCGCTGGTGTGGCAAGAAAGTCTCGTAGTGACATGGCCGTCTCCTTCTGCGCGATAGGGGATGTTCAGGCCCGGCGGAAGAGCCGGTTCAAGAAGCCGCCGCCGTCTTCCTGGGTCTGGGGCGATAGCGCGTCGGCCCAGACCGCAAGTTCGCGCACCACGCTGCTGCCGCGGCTGGCTTCGGCCAGCGGCACACCCGCGTTGATGGCGGACTGCACTTCATGGGGAGCGTCGGGAATGCTGTGCCATTGCTGGGCCAGGTTCAGCGCCTTGCGTACCTCGGGCAGGCCGATTTCGCTGCGCTTG
>JAFAIY010000291.1 GCA_019236485.1 Comamonas sp.
CTGCGCATGAGCGCCGCCATGTCCTTCTACGGCATGCTGAGCCTGGCCCCGCTGGCGCTGGCCGTGGTCGGCCTGCTGGGCTGGTGGCTGGACCGCAGCTATGTGGAGCACACGCTGATCACCCAGGTCCAGAATGTGGTGGGCGACCGGGTGGCCCAGGTCATACAGGGGGCGCTCAACAGCGCCAAGAGCTCGAACGAGGGTTCGCTGGCCTCGGTGCTGGGTCTGGCCATGATGCTCTCGGGCGCGACCGGGGTGTTTGTGGAGCTGCAGGTCGCACTGGACAAGCTCTGGTCCATGGGCGAAGCCCCAGCTCCCCAGGCCAAGGCCGCCTGGTGGAATATGGCGGTCTCGCGGCTGCGCGGGCTGATCTATGTGGGCGGCCTGGGCTTTTTGCTGCTGCTGTCCATGGTGCTGTCCACAGCGCTGCAGATCGTCAGCAAATGGGCCCATGAGGAGCTGCAGCTGGTACCGCTGGGACCGGTGCTCGGGCTGATCAACGAAAGCGTGTCCTTCGGCATCGAGGTCGTGCTGTTCCTGGGCCTGATGCGCATGGGCCATGGCACCAAGCCCGCGCTGCGCTATCTGCTCGTGGGTTCGGTCGTGGGCGCGGCACTGTTCACGCTGGGCAAGCAGGCGCTGGCCTGGTATCTGTCCACCGCCGCCGTGGTCTCGGCCTATGGCGCGGCGGGCTCGCTGGTGGTGGTGCTGATGTGGTTTTACTTCACCTCGGCCATTCTGTTGTTCTCCGCCGCCACGGCCAAGGCCTGCAGCAAGGCCGACATGCACTTCGGCAGGAGCCGGCCGCGCACGCCGGAGCCGCACCAGCGGCCCGATTCCGCGGGCGAGAACATCTAGGCGGGCAGCGCCAGCCCCATACTCGCAGCGCTCATCCCGCTCCTGTTTTGCAAGTACAAAGAACATCATGGACCGACTGCTGACCATGCGCGTATTCCAGGCCGTTGCCGACGAGGGCGGCTTTTCCGCGGCCGCGCGCAAGCTGGATATCTCCGTGCCCACCGTGACCCGCCTGGTGGCCGATCTGGAGCAGCACCTGGGCACGCGGCTGATGCAGCGCACCACGCGCAGCGTGACGCTGACGGGGGCCGGCGAAGCCTATCTGGACCGCGTGCGCCGCATCCTGGCCGAGGTCGACGATGCTTTCTCCCTGGCCCAGGAGCACACGGCCCAGCTTTCGGGCACGGTGCGCATGCTGATGCCGCCGGTGTTTGCCGAGCATATGCTGGCGCCGCTGATCACCGAGTTCCACCAGCGCTACCCCCATGTGAGCATCGATGTGTTCGTGGAATCCGCCACCGAGGCCGCCCAGGGCGAGTACGACATCACGTTTCTGAGCGCTGCCGAAGGCTATAACGCCAATGTGATTGCCCGGCCCATCATCAGCACCTACGGCCTGGCCTGCGCCTCCCCCGACTACCTGCGCCAGTTCGGCACGCCCGGGCACCCGTCCGATCTGGCGGCCCACCAGGTGCTGCTGCGCCGCTCCCTGGTCACACGCGGCGATGTTCTCCACATGCACCGCATAGACAATATCCAGGACCAGGTCCCGGTCAGCGTCAAGCCCATACTGGTGGCCAATCACACGGGCACGCTGCTGCGCGCCACGCTAGATGGCGCGGGCATCAGCACCCAGCCGCTGGACCTGGTGGCCCGTCATCTGCAGGCCGGCAGCCTCTGCCATGTGCTGCCCGAATGGACCAGCGGCGTCTTCACGCTCTACGCCACCCTGCCCTCGCGCAAGTTCATGCCGGCGCGGGTCAGGGCTTTTCTGGACTTTCTCTCCGAGCACACGCGCGATTCGCTGCAGCACAAGCTACCGCCGGATCTGCCGACCCTGTCGCTGACGCAATAAAAAAGGCCTGCTGCTGCAGGCCTTTTTTTGGGACGGCGCCGGAATCACTTTTCCACGAACGCACGCTCGATCACGAAGTCGCCGGGCGTGGTGGTATTGCCTTCCTTGAAGCCGCGCTTCTCGAGCAGCTCCTTGAGCTCGGCCAGCATGGCGGGGCTGCCGCAGAGCATGACGCGGTCGGTCTCGGGGTTGAGCTCGGGCAGGCCGATGTTCTGCGGGAAAGTGCCGTTGTTGATCTGGGTGGAGATGCGGCCATGGTTGCGGAAGGGCTCGCGCGTCACCGTGGGGTAGTAGACCAGCTTGTCCTTGACGATCTCGCCCAGGAACTCGTGCTCGGGCAATTCCTTTTCCAGCAGCTCCTGGTAGGCCAGTTCGTTGACCTGGCGCACGCCGTGCACCACGACCACCTTCTCGAACTTGTCGTAGGTTTCGGGGTCGCGCGCCACCGACAGCCAGGGCGCGAGGCCGGTGCCGGTGCCGATCATGTAGAGGTTCTTGCCGGGCAGCAGATAGTCGATGAGCAGCGTGCCCGTGGGCTTCTTGCCCACGATGATGGTGTCGCCCACCTTGATGTTCTGCAGCTTGGAGGTCAGGGGGCCGTCGGGCACCTTGATGGACAGGAACTCCAGATGCTCTTCGTAGTTGGGGCTGGCGATGGAATAGGCGCGCAGCAGGTTTTTGCCATCCACCTTCAAGCCGATCATGGTGAAGTGGCCGTTGGAGAAGCGCAGCGAGGTGTCGCGGGTGGTGGTGAAGGAGAAAAGACGGTCGGTCCAGTGGTGAACCGACAGCACGCGTTCTTCGAGAAAAGCACTCATGATTCGTCTACAGCAATAAATCCAGGCCAGCGATGACTGGCGCAGCAAAAAAAGCCCGGCAGATTTGCCAAGAAGGCAGCGGGTAGCGAAGTGCGCGGCGAGACCGGAGGCCTCGGGCTTAGCGCGTTGGCTGCCGCTTGCCAAGCGGGACAGAACCTATATTGTCCGGCAAATGCGCAGGAAACGGGTACATTGCACGCCAATGTCTTGAGATTGATTAGTGATAAGGAGAATGACGATGCGTTCGCACCTGCGCTGGATGACTCCAGTCCTGACCCTGGCGGCCGTTTCCGCGGGGAGCTCCGCCTGGTCCCAGGGCGTGATCAAGATCGGCGAAATCAACAGCTACAAGGCCCAGCCCGCGTTTCTCGAGCCCTACAAAAAAGGCATGGAGCTGGCCGTCGAGCAGGTGAATGCGGCCGGCGGCATTGCGGGCAAGAAGCTGGAACTGGTCACGCGCGACGACAATGCGAATCCCGGCGACGCCGTGCGCGCGGCCGAGGAGCTGTACACGCGCGAGAAGATCGATGTGCTCACGGGCAGCTTTCTCTCCCATGTGGGCCTGGCGCTGACCGACTACGCCAAGCAGAAGAAGCGCTTCTTCCTCGCCTCCGAGCCGCTGACCGACAAAATCGTCTGGGCCGACGGCAACCACTACACCTACCGCCTGCGCGGCTCCACCTATATGCAGACCGCTATGCTGGTGGAGGAAGCGCTCAAGCTCAAGAAAAAGCGCTGGGCCATCGTCTACCCCAACTATGAATACGGTCAGTCGGCCGTCGCCACCTTCAAGACCTTGATGAAGGCCAGGCAGCCCGACATCGAATTCGTGGCCGAGCAGGCGCCGGCCCTGGGCAAGATCGACGCCGGCTCCGTGGTCCAGGCCCTGGGCGACGCCAAGCCCGATGCCATCTTCAACGTGCTGTTCGCCACCGATCTCGGCAAGTTCGTGCGCGAAGGCAATACGCGCGGCCTGTTCAAGGGCCGCGAGGTCGTGGGCCTGCTGACGGCCGAGCCCGAGTACCTGGACCCGCTTAAGCAGGAAGCACCCGTGGGCTGGACCGTGACCGGCTACCCCTGGTACTCGATCAACACGCCCGAGCACGCGGCCTTCCTCAAGGCCTATCAGGCCCGGTTCAAGGACTATCCGCGCCTGGGCACCATCGTGGGCTACAACGCCATCCAGTCGATTGCGGCCGGCCTGCGCAAGACCCATGGCGACCCCGATACCGAAAAGCTGGTGGCGGCCTTCAAGGGCCTGGAGGTCGACACCCCGTTCGGCCGCATCAGCTACCGCGCCCAGGACCACCAATCGACCATGGGCGCCTATGTGGGCAAGACCGCGTACGACGAAAAGCTCAAACGCGGCGTGCTGGTCAGCTACCGCTATGCCGACGGCAAGAACTACCAGCCCACGGACGAGGAAGTGAAAAAACTGCGTCCCGCAGCGGCCAACTGAGCTCCAGGCCGGCGCGGCTTTTGCGAAAATATCCGAGCCACCCATGCCAGGGTGGCTTTTTCGCATCTGCACAGGAATGGGGGAGTCTCGGTTGATGAATAGGAGCAAGACAGCATGAGCGTATCCGGCCTGCTGGCCCAACTGCTCAACGGGCTGGCCAGCGCATCGGCGCTGTTCCTGGTTTCGGTGGGGCTGTCGCTGATCTTTGGTGTCACCCGCACCATCAACTTCGCTCATGGCTCGTTCTATATGCTGGGCGCCTTCATCGCCTACAGCAGCGTGGACCTGCTCTCGCCCCATATCGGCTTCTGGCCCGCGCTGCTGCTCGCGCCCCTGGCCTGCGGCGTACTCGGCGCACTCGCCGAAACCCTGCTGCTGCGCCGCATCTACCAGGCGCCCGAGCTGTTCCAGCTGCTCACCACCTTCGCCCTGGTGCTGGTCATCAAGGACTCGGCCCTGTGGCTTTGGGGGCCCGAAGAGCTGTTCGGCCCGCGCGCCGCCGGACTCGAAGGTTCGGTGGCGATCCTGGGCCGCCAGTTCCCCAGCTACGATCTGTTTTTGATAGCTGTAGGCCCATGCATGCTGCTGGCCCTGACGCTGCTGCTGAGCAAGACCCGCTTCGGCACCCTGGTGCGCGCGGCCACCCAGGACCGCGAGATGGTGGGCGCCCTGGGCGTGAACCAGGCCTGGCTGTTCACGGCCGTATTCGCCCTGGGCACGCTGCTCGCGGGCCTGGGCGGCGCACTGCAGCTGCCGCGCGAGCCCGCGAGTCTGGAGACGGACATGCTGACCATAGGCGCAGCCTTTGTGGTGGTGGTGGTCGGCGGCATGGGCAGCATTCCCGGCGCCTTCATCGCCGCGCTGCTGGTGGCCGAGCTCAAGGCCGTCTGCATCTGGCTGGGCGTGCAGCAGATAGCCGGCCTGGAAATCTCGTTTTCCAAGCTCACTCTGGTCGTTGAATTCCTGGTCATGGCCGTGGTGCTGATCTGGCGCCCCTGGGGCCTGCTGGGCAAGCCCCAGGCGCCGGCACGCAGCGGCGGTGCGCCCGAGCAGCCGCTGCGCGCCGCCGGCCGCCAGGCCTCGGCCGCCTGGACGGCGCTGCTGGCCGCCTGGACGGCGCTGCTGGCCGCGCTGCTGCTGCTGCCCGTGATCGGCGATGCGGGCAGCTATGCGACCGTGCTGCTGACCGATATCTTCATCGCCGCGCTGTTTGCGGCCAGCCTGCATTTCATACTCGGCCCTGGCGGCATGCACTCCTTCGGCCACGCGGCCTACTTCGGCCTGGGCGCCTATGGCGCGGCCCTGCTGGTGCGCGCTCTCGATCTGCCCATGGCGGCCGCGCTGCTGCTGGGCCCTCTGGCCGCGGCCGCAGGCGCCCTGCTTTACGGCTGGTTCTGCGTACGCCTGTCGGGCGTGTACCTGACCATGCTGACGCTGGCCCTGGCCCAGATCAGCTGGGCCATAGTCTTCCAGTGGGACGATTTCACGGGTGGCAGCAACGGCGTGACCGGCGTCTGGCCGCCCGAATGGGCGTCGCAGGGCGCGGCCTTCTACTGGCTGGCGCTGGCCATCTGCGCGCTGGGCATCTATCTGCTGCGCCGCCTGCTGTTCTCGCCGCTCGGCTATGCGCTGCGCGCCGCGCGCGATTCGGCGCTGCGCGCCGATGCCATAGGCATGGACGTGCGCCGCGTGCAGTGGACGGCGTTCGTGATCGCCGGCCTGTTCGCGGGCCTCGCGGGGGCGCTGTTTGCCTTCAGCAAGGGCGGCGTGGCACCCGACTCCATGTCCGTCACCAAATCCGTCGATGCCCTGGTCATGGTGCTGCTTGGCGGCGTCCAGACCCTGGCCGGCCCCGTGGTAGGGGCAGCGGTGTTCACCTGGCTGCACGATACCGTGGCGCGCAACACCGAATACTGGCGCGCGCTGCTGGGCGCGACCATGCTGGTACTGGTGCTGCTGGCGCCCCAGGGCCTTGCCGGCTATGCACGGCTGCTGTGGAACAAGCTGCGGCCCGCCAGACAGCAGGGAGAGCCGACATGAGCCTGCTGCAGATCGAGGGCATCAGCAAGGCCTTTGGCGGCGTGCAGGCCGTGCAGAACATCTCCTTCGGCCTCGAAGCCGGCGAGCTGCTGGCGCTGATAGGCCCCAACGGCGCGGGCAAGAGCACGACTTTCAATATGGTGGGCGGCCAGCTGGTACCCGACAGCGGCCAGGTGCGGCTCAACGGCCAGCCCATCACCGGCCTCGCGCCGCGCGCCATCTGGCGCCTGGGCGTGGGCCGCACCTTCCAGATCGCCCAGACCTTTGCCTCGCTCACGGTGGTGGAGAACGTGCAGATGGCGCTGCTCTCGGCCGACCGACGCATCTTTTCCTGGTGGAGCCGTGCCTCGGCCCATCGCCGCGCCGATGCGCTGGCCCTGCTGGCCCAGGTGGACATGCAGGTCCAGGCCGACCGCCCCTGCAGCGAGCTGGCCTATGGCGACGTCAAGCGCGTGGAGCTGGCCATGGCTCTGGCCCACGAGCCGCAGTTGCTGCTGATGGACGAGCCCACGGCCGGCATGGCGCCCGGCGAGCGCGTGGCGCTGATGCAGCTCACGCGCCGCCTGGCGCGCGAGCGCCGCATGGGCGTGCTGTTCACCGAGCACAGCATGGACGTGGTCTTCGGCCAGGCCGACCGCGTGGCCGTGCTGGTGCGCGGCCAGCTGCTGGCCCAGGGCACGCCGCAGTCCATCCGCGACGATGCGCGCGTGCAGCAGGCCTATCTGGGCACGGGTCTGCTGCTGGAGAAACAGAAGTGAATCCAATTCATAGCAGCCAGCGCATGACCGATAGCGACCGGAACCCAAAACTGCTCGAGGTCGAGGAGCTCAACGCCTGGTATGGCGCGGCCCATATCCTGCACGGCGTGTCGCTGGCCGTGGGACGCGGCGAGGTCGTGGCGCTGATGGGGCGCAACGGCGCGGGCAAGTCCACCACACTCAAAAGCATTGCGGCCCTGGTGCCGCGCCGCGAGGGCCGTATACGCTTCATGGGCGAGGCGATAGAGAGAAAAGCCTCGCACCAGATCGCGCGGCGCGGTCTCGGCTATGTGCCCGAGGACAGGCGCATCTTCACCGAGCTCACGGTGCTCGAGAACCTCGAGGTCGGCAGGCAGAAGCCCAGGCAATGGCCCGATGGCTCTGTCGTGCCGCACTGGACGCCCGAGAAGCTGTTCGCGCTATTCCCCAACCTCGGCGAGATGCCGCAGCGCCCCGGCGGCCGCATGAGCGGCGGCGAACAGCAGATGCTGTCCGTGGCGCGCACGCTGATGGGCCAGCCCTGCCTGGTGCTGCTCGACGAGCCTTCGGAGGGCGTGGCACCGCTGATCGTGGAGCAGATGGCGCGCACGATTCTCGAGCTCAAGGCCCAGGGCATAGGCATTCTGCTCAGCGAGCAAAACCTGCCGTTCGCCGGACTCGTGGCCGACCGCGCCTATGTGCTCGAAAAAGGCCAGATCGTGCATCACGGCCCCATGGCCGAACTGGCCGGCGATGCGGAGCTGCGCCGGCAATATCTGGGCGTCTGAGTCCTGGCCTCAGTGCCGCGAGATGATGTGCACAGGGGCGAGCCAGCGGGGCTCAAACCGTGGCACTCACTCCACCACCACGGGACTGAATTCCGGCGGCGCACCAAAGTAGGCGCGCGGCGACGGCGGCTGGGCGCCGTCGAGGTCCTGGACGCCATATTGGCCAGCCAGCTCGGCGGTGTAGAAAACGCGGCCCGAACGCTGTTCCAGGCAGTCGGGATCGCCATGCAGGGCCAGCACCACGCGGCCTATGAACTGCGGGGTTTCGGCGCTGTCGAAGCTGTCGCCGTATTTGTCGGGCTCGGCCGCGCAGACCCGCGCCGAGCGCTCGGTCCTGACCAGGCCCGGCCAGAGCGAGACCACGCTCACGCCCGCGGGCCTGAAGTCATGGGCCATGTCGAAGCTCATCTTGTCGGCGCCGGCCTTGCCCGCACCATAGGCCGGGCCGTGCATATAACAGCGGCTGCCCGCCGACGAGATATTGACCACCAGGCCGCGCGCCGCGATCAGCAGCTCGGCCCCCTGGTGGCAGGCCACATAGCTGGAGCGCAGGCCCACGTCCAGCAGGGAGGTCATGGCCAGCGGCTTCTGCCAGAACGGGCCGGCCACGGTCAAAGGATCGGGAATCGCGATCGCGCAGTTGACCAGAATGTCCAGGCGCCCATGCTCGCGGCGCACGCGCTCGAACAGGGCCGCGACCTGGGCGTCGTCGCCATGGTCGCAGGCCACGGCAATGCCTGTGCCGCCCGCGGCCGTCACCTCGGCTGCCGTCCGGCCCACGGTGCCGGGCAGGGGCGAGTCGCCCTCTTTCACGCTGCGCCCCGTCACATAGACGGTCGCGCCCGCGGCGCCCAGGGCCAGCGCCACGCCCCGGCCCACGCCGCGGCTGGCGCCCGTCACCACGCATACCAAAGCCTTGTTCATCCCTGCCCCCTTTTGTCGGTTCGGCCAGCAATGTGGCTCATGGGCGCGAGCCGGGCAACGTCTGTCAGGACTATCGGGTTTGCGAGAAGTTCAGGCGAACGCCGTGGCCGCCAGATGCGGGCGCCCGGCCATGCTCTCCAGCCATTGGCACAGCCGCGGGCATTGCTGCGCGGTCAGGGTGCCGGGCAGGCGGAAGTTCACGTACTCTGCCGCCACGGCCACCACCAGCTGGTCCAGCGTGGCATGTTCGCCCGCGGCCGCGGGCGGGAACTGCTCGAGGCGGTTCAGATCGCGCCCGATGGCGGCCAGGCGGCGCTGGCCCAGCAGCGTGGCATCGGCTCCCGCATCGTGCTTGCGCGCGATCATGGTGCCGAAAGCCGCTTCCATCAGCCCATAGCCCACGCTGGCCATGGCCAGCGTGGCGGCCATGGCGGCCACGGGCACCAGAGGAGCGCCCCCTCCCCGGGCATCCAGATACTGCGCGATCAGCAGCGACTCGGCGATCGCATGGCCGTCGTCGGTGAGCAGCACCGGTATCCGGCCCTGGGGATGGACGGCCAGCAGCGCCGGGTCATTGGCCCAGGGGTCGCACCAGACCAGCTCGGGGTTCAGCCCTTTTTCCAGGGCCAGCACACGCGCCACGCGTGCAAACGGGGAAGTGGCATTCAGGAACAGACGCATAGACTCGGCCTCATTAAAAACAATAGCTTCCAGCACTCAGCCATGCAGGGCCAGCACCGGTTTTGACTTGGAGAACACCACCAGCAAAGTGCCTAGCAGCAGCGCCGCGCAGCCGAGCACGAACAACTGGCGATAGCTGCCGGTGCTGGCATAGATGAAGGCCATCAGATAGCCCGAGCTAGCCTGCAGCAGCGCAAACGCGGCCGTGGCATAGCCCCACATCTTCTTGTGCTGGCCCGCGCCTATGAGCTGCATCAGATAGCCCGAGGTGATGGCCGCCATGCCCGGCGACAGCGCCCCCACCAGAAAGCCCGACAGCGCATGGCCCGCAAACCCGGCCCAGACCAGCGGCAGGCCTATGGCCAGGGCCTTGATCGCGTAGGCGCCGGCCGTAGTGCCCCACCAGCCCCAGCGAGTGGCGCAGTAGGCCGCGCACAGCGGCCCCGCAATCGCGCCCAGGCCGAAAAACGCCCATTGGGTCGACGCATAGGCCGCGCCCAGCTGCAGCTCGCGGTCCAGGTAATCGACCCAGAACACGGTATGGGGCACAAAGCCGAAGGCGTCGCAGGTATAGGCGAGCAGGACCAGCACCACGGCCAGGCTCCACAGCGGGGCGGTGGGCACGGCCGTAGCGGCGGGCGCCGCGGCCACGGGAGCATGCAGCTGGATCTGGCGCGCGGCCCGGCGGCCGGTCCACAGCGCCAGCACGCACAGCGCGGTCAGCGCCCACCACACGGCGCTCAGGCTGCTGCGCGCAAACATGGGCACCAGGGTCGCGGCCAGCAGCGCGCCCACGCCTATGCCACAGAACATCAGCGGCCCCAGGGTGGCGCGGCGCGAGGGCTCGGCGGCCGCCATTGCCACCGACGGGCCCAGCACCATGAGCGCGGCGCCCGCAATGCCCGAGATCAGCCGCCAGACGAAGAACACAGCCATGGGCTGGGGCAGGCTGCAGCCCGCAAAGCTCAGCGCCACGCCCACCCAGCAGATCACCAGCACGCGCAGCGCTCCCATGCGCTCGGCCCAGGGAGCAGCCGCCAGCGCGCCTATCAGATAGCCGAGCAGATTGGCCGCGCCCAGATAGGCGACCTGCTCGCCGCTGAACCAGCCCGCATGCACCATCTGCGGCATCAGCGCCGTATAGGCAAAGCGGGCCAGGCCCACGCCGCTGAGCGTGGCCATAAAGCCGGTCAACAGAAGAGGAAGTTCTTTGCGCTGGATCACAGGTCGGTTTCCGTGGAAATTTGCATCAAGCCTAAACGCAGTGGCTCAATCATGTCCAATGATTCAAAATGATGGCTTGAATCATTGTTTGAGATATTGGAGTGCGGCATGCAACTCAAATCCTTGCGCATGTTCGAAGCCGTTTGCGACAGCGGCAGCTTTGGCACGGCGGCCCAGCGCCTGCATACCGTGCAGTCCAACGTCACGGCCCATATCAAAAAGCTCGAAGACGAAGTAGGCGCGCAACTGCTGGTGCGTGCCAACCCCGTGTTTCCCAGCCCCGCGGGCCATACCCTGCTGCAGTACGCGAAGCAGATGCTGCAGTCCCACGACCATGCGCTGGCCCTGCTGCAGTCGCGCCAGCTCGCCCCGGGCCAGGTCAGGGGAACGCTGCGCATAGGCTCCATGGAGACCACGGCCGCCATGCGCCTGCCCGGCCTGCTGGCCCGGCTGCGCCAGCGGCACCCGGGCATAGACCTGGAGCTCGAGGTGCAGCCCACGGCCGGCCAGCTGGCCGAGCTGACGGCCGGCAGCATAGACTGCGCCTTCGTCAACGGCGCAGCGCCGCAGAGCGAGCTGCATTCCTGGCCCGTGTTCCGCGAGGAACTGGTGCTGGTCAGCGGCCAGCCGCTGCTGCGCTTTCCCACGGCCGACGAGTTCTGCGCCTCGGTGTTCCTGGCCTTCCGCCAGGGCTGCAGCTACCGCCAGCGCATCGAGCTGCTGATGGCCTCCATGGGCATCAGCGCCGTGCGCATCATGGAACTGGGCATGCTGGACACCATTCTGGGCTGCGTGGCCGCGGGCATGGGCTATGCACTGCTGTCGCGCTCCCTGGTCGAGGCCCAGCAGCAGCGCTTTGGCGTGCACTGGATGAGCCTGCCCGGCAAGACCGGCCAGGAGCTGGCCTGGGTGGACACCTGCTTTGTGACCGGCGCGCTGCAGGGCTGGTCGCCGGCGCTGCATGCGTTTGCGCAGGTGCTGGGCGTGGACCCGCAGGCGCGGCAGGCCCAGCCCGTGCCGCTGGCCATGGCCGCCTGAAGCTAGGCCTGCATCAGCGCCCGCCGGTATTGCAAGGCCTCGGCCACATGGACCAGGGCGATGCTGTCGCAGCCCGCCAGATCGGCGATGGTGCGCGCCACCTTCAAGGCCCGGTGCGTGCCGCGCGCCGACCAGCCCAGGCGCGCGGCGGCCTTGTGCGCAAACACCAGGGCCTCGGGCAGCAGCCGCAGTTGTGCGTCCAGCTGCGCGCCCTGCAGCAAATGGTTGGCCATGCCCTGGCGCTGCAAGGCCCTGGCGCGCGCCGCGCTCACGCGCTCGCGCACCTCGGCGCTGCTCTCGCCCGCGGGCGCCGCCAGCAGCTCCTCGGGCGGCAGGGCCGCGACCTCCACGTGCAGATCGATGCGGTCCAGCAGCGGCCCGCTGATGCGCGCCTGATAGCGCGCCACCTGATCGGGCGTACAGCGGCAGGCGCGCTGGCGCGAGCCCCAGTAGCCGCAGGGGCAGGGATTCATGGCCGCAAGCAGCTGAAAGCGGGCCGGAAACTCCGCGCGCTGCGCGGCCCGCGCAATGGTGATGCGCCCGGTCTCCAGCGGCTCGCGCAAGGCCTCGAGCGCGCTGCGCGCAAATTCGGGCAGTTCGTCGAGAAACAGCGAGCCCCCATGGGCGTGGGAGATCTCGCCGGGCCGGGGCGGCGAGCCCCCACCCACCAGCGCCACCGAACTCGCCGTGTGATGCGGCGCCGCAAACGGACGCCGGCGCCAGTGCTCGGGCACGAAGCGGCCACTGAGGCTGGCGATGGCCGCGGCCTCCAGCGCCTCTTCGTCGCTCATGGGCGGCAGCAGGCCCGCAAAGCGCTGGGCCAGCATGGACTTGCCCGAGCCCGGCGGGCCCACCATCAGCACGCCATGCGCGCCCGCGGCCGCAATTTCGAGAGCGCGCTTGGCCTGCATCTGCCCGCGCACCTCGCGCAGGTCCAGGGCCTGGGGCAGAGCCTGGGCCGCGGCCGGCTCCACGCGCTGCCAGCCGGCCGCATCGTCCGGCTCAGCGCCCTGCTCTGCGGCCGCTGCGGGCCGGGCCTCATGGGCGATGAACTGCTTGACGACATCCAGCAGATGCCGGGCGCCAAACACCTCGATCGCCGGCACGAAGGCCGCTTCCTGCGCGCTCTCGGACGGCAGCACCAAGCGCACGCTCTGCTGCTGGCGCTGCAGCGCCAGCGCCGTGGCCAGAGCCCCGCGCACCGGGCGCAAGGCGCCGCTCAAGGACAGCTCGCCCGCAAATTCGTAGTCGGCCAGCCGCGCGGCCTCGATCTGGGCGCTGGCCGCGAGAATCCCGAGCGCAATCGGCAGATCGAAGCGGCCCGAGTCCTTGGGCAGGTCCGCGGGCGCCAGATTCACGGTAATGCGCTTGTTGTTCGGGAACTCCAGCCCCGAGTTCACGATGGCCGCGCGCACGCGCTCGCGCGCCTCCTTGACCTCCACATCGGCCAGGCCGACCAGGGTGAAGGAAGGCAGGCCGTTGGCCAGGTGAACCTCCACCGTGACGGCGGGCGCATCCAGCCCCAGCAGGGCACGACTCTGAACCAAGGCAAGTCCCATAAGCCCCTCCGCATAGAGCCCATAGGTTATGCGCGAGCTCCGCTCTCCGGCAATAGGGCAGTGACTCAGGCCGCCGGCCGCGAGGAGGCGCGGCCGCGGCGGCGCTCGGCCTTGGGAAAGTCGCCCTGCTGCTGCATGGCCGCGGCCCGCGCCCGTATGCGTGCGAACAGCTGCGACAGCAGCT
Organism: Comamonas sp.; assembly: GCA_019236485.1. Classification (GTDB taxonomy): domain Bacteria; phylum Pseudomonadota; class Gammaproteobacteria; order Burkholderiales; family Burkholderiaceae_C; genus Comamonas. The sequence continues at coordinate 13,326 of JAFAIY010000291.1, forward strand.
GCAGCTCCGCATCGCCGATGTCGCTCAGCAGCTCCTGGTTGATCCGCTGTATCTGCGGGAACAGGGCCCCATGCAGGGCCTGGCCGGCCTCGCTCAGCCGCAGCAGCGCCTGGCGCCCGTCCCCGGCAACGCTCTGTTTCTGCACCAGGCCCTTGGCGACCAGGGTCGAGACGGTGCGCGAGGTGCGCGTGCGGTCCAGCTGCGCAAGCTCGGCCAGCTGCGAAGGCTGCATGGCGCCCTTGTCGGCCAGCAGGCCCAACATGCGCCATTCGCGCCGGGTGATGCCGAACCCGCCCTCGCACAGGCGCACCACCATGCCGCCCGTCGCGCTCATCAGACGGGCCAGGTGGTAGAGGAACAGGTCGTCCAGCTCGGACGGCTGCCGCCACGGATGGCTCCGGTCCTTGGGCATGCTCACCATGGGTTTTCTCTAGGGATGATGGATTAGATCCATTATCGAGGCAGTGCTTACAGTGGCTCCGAAAACAACCACCGGAGACACCATGCCTTGCTTTCGTATCGCCCGCCGTGCCCTGGGCATGCTGGGGGCCGCGGCCCTGCTGGCGGCTCAGCTGGGGAGCGCCGCCCAGGCCGCCGACGCCTGGCCGAGCAAGCCCATACGCATCATCGTTCCCAATCCGCCGGCCGGCCCTTCCGATATCGCCATCCGGCCGCTGGCGGCGGCCGTGCAGAAGGCCCTGGGCCAGCCGGTGATCGTGGAAAACCGGGCCGGGGCCAACGGCAATATAGGCGCCGCCGAAGTCGCACGCGCGCCGGCCGACGGCTACACCTGGTTCTGGGCCATGGACCCGGTGCTCACGGTCAACCAGCATATCTACAAGAACCTCGGCTACTCCAGCGACGCCATCGTGGTGCTGAATGCGGCGGCCCGCTTCTCGCAGACCCTGATCTGCAACCCCGCTCTCGGCTTCAAGTCCGTCAAGGACATGGTGGAGGCGGCGCGCACGCGCGATCTCACCTATGCCACGGGCGGCGCCGGCTCTCCCGGCCATCTGGTGATGGAGTCGCTGCTCACGGCCACCGGCGCGAAGATGGTCCACATCCCCTACAAGGGCCCGGCGCCCGCCATGCAGGACCTCATGGGCGGCCAGGTCGACTGCGGCTTTCTGGCCGCACCCACGGTGCTGCCGCAGATCCAGAGCGGCCGCGTGACGGCGCTGGCCACCTCGGGCAAGACCCGCTCGGCGCTGCTGCCCAATCTGCCCACCATCGCCGAGTCCGGCTATCCGGAATTCGACGGCAGCTTCTGGCTGTTCCTCGCGGCCCCCAAGGGAGTGGCGCCCGAGATCCAGCAGCGCTTTCTGCAGGCCATGGAGCAAGCCATACGCTCGCCCCAGCAGCAGGAGAAGGTCAGGTCCGTGGACATAGAGATGGTGGGCAGCTCGCCCGAGCAGGCGCAGCAGAAGGCCAGGGAGCTGTCCGAGAAATGGGGGGCCCTGACGCGCAAGATCAAGCTCAAGGCCGACTAGGCGGGCCGGCGCCGCGCGCCAGCCCTACACTGCTGCGGCCATCCACCAGCGGCGCGAAGCCCTCGCCCGCAGCAACCAGAAGATAGAACCGGCGCCGGATGCAGCGCCGGCCATGGAGACATATATGCACAAAAGAACCTTGGGCAAACTCCTCATCGCCGCCGGGCTTGCGGCCGGCCTGGGCCCGGCCATGGCGCAGGCCGCCATGCCGCTGTTTCCGGGCAAGACCCCCCTGCGCCTCGTGGTCGGCTACCCGCCGGGCGGTGCCACGGACCGCGTGGCGCGCATCGTCGCCGACAAGCTGCAGAGCAAAATCGGCAGCCCCGTCATCGTGGAGAACAAGCCCGGCGCCGGCGGCCGCCTCTCGGCCCAATTCGTGAAGAACAGCAGCGCGGCCCAGCCCACGCTGCTGCTGGCCAACCCCGCCGTGATGGTGGTGGCGCCGCTGGTGTTTGCGGACTCGGGCTACGAGCCCGAGAAGGACTTCCGGCCCGTCAGCGAGGTCAACCGCTACGAGTTCGGCCTGGCCGTCTCCAGCGCCGTGCCGGTCAAGGAGCTCTCCCATCTGTTTGCCTGGCTCAAGGCCAATCCCAAGCAAGCCAATTTCGGCGTGCCCGCCACGGGCAGCCTGCCGCATTTCTTTGCGCTGATGCTGGGCGAGACGGCCAGGGTGCCGGTCGAGGTCGTGGGCTACAAGGGCTCGGGCCCGCTGCTCAGCGATCTGCTGGGCGGCCAGGTGCCGATCGCCGTCGATACCTTCGACACCCAGATCGCCCAGCATGAAGCCGGCAAGCTGCGGGTGCTGGCCGTCTCGGGCGAGAAGCGCAGCCCCATGGCGCCCGGCATTCCCACGCTCAAGGAGCTGGGCGTGAACCTGGTCGGCACCGGCTGGAACACCTTGTTCGCACCGCCCAGCATGGCGCCGGCCACGGTACAGCGCCTGGCCGAGCTGGTGCAGGAGGTGATGAAGGACCCGGACACGCAGCAGAAGTTTGCGGCCTCCAAGCTTGAGCCCGTGGTCAGCAGCGCCGCCGAGACCGACCGCATGCTCAAGGCCTACCGCGCGCAATGGACGCCCGTGGTCAAGCGCTCGGGCTTCAAGCCTTGAAGGCCTATGAATTGAGGAGCTGCTAGCGCAGGTGCCGTGAGCATTTCAGGTCTTGAATAACTTGCAATCCATAGCCATCAAGCGCAAGCCGCTCCTGTTTTTGAAACCAACCGCATGGCACGCCGGTTCGCCGGAACGGCCTGCAACTTTCTCTTCACCATGGCTGATCCCCGCCCCAATCTGATCTTCATCCTGGCCGACGATCTCGGCTATGCCGACCTGGGCTGCACCGGCGCACGCGACGCGCACAACAACGCCTGCGATGTCTCGCCGCGGCTCGATGCCATGGCGGCCCAGGGCCTGCGCTTCACGCGCGGCTATGCGAACTCGGCCGTGTGCTCGCCCACGCGCTTTGCTCTGGCCACGGGCCGCTGGCAGTACCGGCTGCGCGGCGCGGCCGAGGAGCCCATCGCCAGCGCCCATGGCGACAAGGTGCTGGGCCTGCCGCCCGGCCACCCCACGGTGGCCTCGCTGCTGCGCGATGCCGGCTATGCCACGGCCCTGGTCGGCAAATGGCATCTGGGCTATCCGCCGCATTTCGGCCCGCGCCAGTCCGGCTACGAGGAGTTCTACGGCTTTCATGCGGGCGGCGCCGACTACTTCGCGCACTGCGACCCGCGCGGCCGCCCCGACTTCTGGCTCAACGAGGAGCCGCATGAGGAAGACGGCTATCTGACCGATCTGCTGAGCCGCCGCGCCGTGGACTTCGTCAAGCGCCAGTCGGCCGACCAGCCCTTCTACCTGTCGCTGCACTACAGCGCGCCGCACTGGCCCTGGCTCACGCGCGAGGACCGCGCGGAGTCCGAGCGCCTCAGGGGCGTGGGCAAGCATGTGGACGGCGGCTCCATCGCCACCTACCAGCGCATGATCCACCACATGGACGAGGGCATAGGCTGGCTGCTCGATGCGCTGGAGGAAAAAGGCATGAGCGAGAACACCCTCGTCGTCTTCACCAGCGACAACGGCGGCGAGCGCTTTTCCAACAACTGGCCTTTCGTGGGCCAGAAGATGGACCTGCTCGAGGGCGGCATCCGCGTGCCGCTGCTGGCACGCTGGCCCGCGCGCATGGCCGCGGGCGCGGTCTGCGCCACGCCCAATCTGACCATGGACTGGTCGGCCAGCTTTCTCGATGCCGCGGGCGTCGAGCCCGCGGCCGACTATCCGCTGGACGGCATCAGCCTGCTGCCGCTGATGCAGGCGCCGGACTGGATGCCCGAGCGCGATCTGGCCTGGCGCATGAAGCACCGCGAGCAAAAGGCCTTGATCCGCGGCGACTGGAAATATCTGCAGATCGAAGGCATCGAATACCTGTTCAACCTCGCGGCCGACCCGCGCGAGCGCGCCAATCTGCGCGAGCGCGAGCCGCAGAAGCTGGCCGAGCTGCGCAGCGCCTGGCAGAGCTGGGACGCGGGCCTGCCGCCGATTCCCGAGGAGGCCAAGGTCTCCCTGGTCTTCAGCCGCAACGACCTGCCCCAGGCCAGCTTCTGATCCGCCCCCTCCTTGACCCGCTGACCGCGGGTTATTTTTTGCCCCGAGTTGGTGCATGGCCGGCGCACGGCGCGGTTTTCCAGGCCCGGCACCGTATCGGTGCATCCCTGTACCTGCGCTGCGGCAAACCCAGTGAAACGCAAGTGGATGCCGCACAAAAAGATAGCTGCATGCGCAGCACAGGCCAGCGGATCTGCTATTTTTTACTTCTGCAACAAAGGCTTGCCAAAACTGCAATTTGAAGCTGGCACGGTCTGTGCTTTTACCGGTTATCAAAGATTTTTTACAAACCGGAGGAAATCAGAATGCCCAGTTTCGCTGTCAGCCGTTTCAAGACCTTCGCCAAGACTGCCGGCCTGGCCTGCGCCGTCGCCGCCCCCCTCTGGGCCCAGGCCCAGCTGTCGGGCAATGTCGCCGTGACCACCGATTACAAGTTCCGCGGCCAGGACCAGGATGCGAGCCGCAACAAGGCCGTCAAGCCGGCCCTGCAAGGAGGTTTTGACTACGCGTTTGGCGACAGCGGCTTCTATGTGGGCAACTGGAACTCTTCGGTGGACTGGCTGCCGGGCAACTCCATAGAAATGGATTTCTACGGCGGCTACAAATTCAAGGCCGCCGAGGTGGACTGGGATGTGGGCGCACTGACCTACGTCTACCCCGGCAACGGTCATGGCAACACGACCGAGATCTATGGCGCGGGCAGCTACGGCCCGTTCACGGCCAAGTACTCGCACACCGTATCCCAGGACTATTTCGGCTGGGCCGGCGCCAAGGCGGGCTCGGGCCTCAAGGGCCGCAACACCGGTTATCTGCAGTTCTCCTACAGCCAGGAAGTGATACCCAAGCTCACACTCAAGGCTGCGGTGGGCTACACGCATTTCTCCAGCGACATCCGGAACACGGGCGTCCCCAACTATATTGATTACAGCGTGGGGGGTGCTTACGACATCGGCGACGGCTTTTCTCTGGCCGCGGCCGTGGCGGGCGCCAACAAGAAGTCCTTTTTCGGTGACGTGAACAAGACACGTCTGATTCTGACGCTGGCCAAGACTTTTTAATCCTTCAGGAGCCCAGTCATGAAAATGGTGATCGCCATCATCAAACCCTTCAAGCTCGACGAGGTGCGCGAAGCCCTGTCGCAAATCGGTGTGCAAGGCATTACCGTGACCGAGGTCAAGGGCTTCGGCCGGCAGAAGGGGCATACCGAGCTCTACCGCGGCGCCGAGTATGTTGTGGACTTCCTGCCCAAGCTCAAGATCGAAGCCGCCGTTGCCGACGATCTGGTGGACGCGGCCATAGATGCCATCGAAGGCGCGGCCCGCACCGGCAAGATCGGCGACGGCAAGATCTTCATCCAGCCGCTAGAGCAGTCCATCCGCATCCGCACCGGCGAGACCGGCGAGTCGGCCCTGTAAGCCTTTCTGGACCCATTTTGAGAAAGAGTGCCATGACCAAAAAGCTTTTGAGTGCCGGCCTGGGATTGGGCCTGCTGGCCGCCAGCGCCGCGGTCTTTGCGCAAGATGGCGCAGCAGCTGCTGCAGCCCCCGCCGCCGCAGCGGCCGTGGAGGCCGTGCCCGCGCTGAGCGCCGGCGACACGGCCTGGATGCTGACCTCCACCATGCTGGTGATCCTGATGACCATTCCCGGCCTGGCGCTGTTCTACGGCGGCCTGGTGCGCAGCAAAAACATGCTGTCGGTGCTGGCGCAGGTGTTCGTGATCTTCTCGCTGATCACCCTGCTCTGGGCCATCTACGGCTATTCGCTGGCCTTCGGCGGCGAGGGCAGGTTCTTCGGCAACTTCGACAAGCTGTTCCTGCTGGGCATCACCGCCGACACGCTGTCGTCCATGCTCAAGACCATCCCCGAATATGTGTTCGTGGCCTTCCAGTCCACCTTCGCGGCCATCACCGTGGCCCTGATCGCGGGCGCTTTTGCCGAGCGCATCAAGTTCGCGGCCGTGATCGTGTTCTCCGTGCTGTGGTTCACCTTCGCCTACATCCCCATGGCGCATATGGTGTGGGGCGGCGGCCTGCTGGCGGCCGACGGCGCGCTGGACTTCGCGGGCGGCACCGTGGTGCATATCAACGCCGCCGTGGCCGGCCTAGTCGGCGCCTATATGCTGGGCAAGCGCATAGGCTTCGGCAAGGAAGCCCTGCCGCCGCACAGCCTGACACTGACCATGGTCGGCGCCTCGCTGCTGTGGGTGGGCTGGTTCGGCTTCAACGCGGGTTCGGCCGGTGCGGCCAACGGCATCGCGGGCCTGGCCTTCATCAACACCATACTGGCCACCGGTGCGGCGGCCCTGGCCTGGATCACGGCCGAAGCGTTGATGCGCGGCAAGGCCTCGATGCTGGGCGCGGCCTCGGGCGCCGTGGCCGGCCTGGTCTGCATCACGCCGGCCGCAGGTTTCGCCGGCCCCATGGGCGCCATCGTCATGGGCCTGATCGCCGGCCCGCTGTGCTTCTGGGGCGTGTCCGGCCTCAAGCACATGCTCAAGGTCGACGATGTCTGCGACGTGTTCGGCGTGCACGGCGTGGGCGGCATGCTGGGCGCCATCCTGACCGGCGTGTTCTGCGCCAAGGGCCTGGGCGGCATCGAGCCCGAAGGCTACAACATGGCGCACCAGGTGTGGGTGCAGCTCAAGAGCGTGGCGCTGACCATCGCCTGGTCCGGCGTGGTGTCCCTGGTGGCCTACAAGATCGCGGCGCTGACCGTGGGCCTGCGGGTGTCCGAGGAATCGGAGCGCCAGGGCCTGGATATCACCTCGCATGGCGAAGTCGCCTATACCCGCTGATCTCTACCCGTTCGGTTTCATTACGTTGGCCCCGCGGCGCAAGCTGCGGGGCTTTTTTATGGGGACCGGCAGCACTCCAATTCGCCTCACAGTACTTGTTCAAAAAAATCAAGCACCCGGGTCTGGGGCTGGGCGGCGCCAGCCGCTACCATGAGGCCATGGACTCTGCCATCAGCCCCCATCCCCAGATCAACCAGCTGGCCGAGCGCATACGCGCCGCGGCGGCCGACAAGACTGCGCTGCGCATACGCGGCGGCGGCAGCAAGGATTTCTACGGCCTGGCCCTGCAGGGCGAGACTCTGGACACGCGCGCGCTCAGCGGCATCGTGAGCTACGAGCCCAGCGAACTGGTCGTGACCGTGTACGCGGGCACGCCGCTGGCCGAGCTCGAAGCCGTGCTGGCCGAGAAAGGCCAGTGCCTGGCCTTCGAGCCGCCGCACTTCGGCGCGCACAGCACCGTGGGCGGCATGGTCGCGGCCGGACTGTCGGGCCCGGCGCGCGCCAGCGTGGGCGCGGTGCGCGACTTCATGCTGGGGCTGGAGATGCTCAACGGCCGCGGCGAGCTGCTGCGCTATGGCGGCCAGGTCATGAAGAACGTGGCCGGCTACGATGTCTC
>JAFAIY010000313.1 GCA_019236485.1 Comamonas sp.
CCCTATCCCACGGTGGACAACATCCTGCCGCTGATGGCGGAAGGCAAGATCCTGCCGTACCTGGACGTGCCGCTGCAGCACAGCCACCCCGATGTGCTGAAGCGCATGAAGCGCCCGGCCAGCGGCGAAAAGAACCTGGACCGCATCCGCGAGTGGCGCAAGATCTGCCCCGAACTGGTGATCCGCTCCACCTTTATCGCGGGCTTCCCCGGAGAGACCGAGGAAGAGTTCGAGCATCTGCTGAACTTCATCCGCGAGGCCGAGATTGACCGCGCCGGCTGCTTTGCCTACAGCCCGGTCGAAGGCGCGACGGCCAACGAGCTGCCCGGCATGCTGCCCGAGGAGGTGCGCGAGGCACGCCGCGCGCGCTTCATGGAAGTGGCCGAGGAGGTCTCCACCCAGCGTCTGCAGCGTCGCGTGGGCCAGGTCATGAAGGTGTTGGTGGACAAGGCCGTGAGCTTGGGCAAGAAGGGCGGCCTGGGCCGTACCTATGCCGACGCGCCCGAGATCGACGGCGTGGTGCATATCCAGCCGCCCGAGAAGGCCAGCAAGACCTACAAGGTGGGCGAGCTGATCAGCGTGCGCATCGTGGGCACCCAGGGTCACGATCTGGTCGGTATTCCGGTCTAAGCCAAAAGATGAGCGGCTGGCGCTTGATATATCGGGTCTCTGGCCATAAACACGGCTGAAACCCAGAGAGTACAAGCGCCAGCAGCTCCTGAAATGAGCTGAAATGAAAAAAGGCTTCCGGATGGAAGCCTTTTTTGCATGGGAAGCAGCCGCAAGAGCTGCCGCCGCATTACACGCGCTTGCGGTATTCGCCGGTGCGGGTGTCGATTTCGATCTTGTCTTCCTGGGCCACGAACAGGGGCACAGCCACTTCGAAGCCGGTAGCGATCTTGGCGGGCTTCATCACCTTGCCGGAGGTGTCGCCCTTGACGGCGGGTTCGGTCCAGGTGATTTCGCGCACCACGGTGGTGGGCAGTTCGCAGGAGATGGCCTTGCCGTCGTAGAACACCACTTCGGCTTGCATGCCGTCTTCCAGGTAGTTCAGGGCGTCGGCCATGTTCTCGGCTTCGACTTCGTACTGGTTGAACTCGGTGTCCATCCACACGTACATGGGGTCGGCGAAGTAGGAGTAGGTGCAATCCTTCTTGTCCAGGATCACGTTGTCGATCTTGTCGTCGGCCTTGAACACGTTTTCCGTGCCGAAGTTGCCGATCAGGCTCTTGAGCTTCATGCGCACGGTGGCTGCGCCACGGCCGCCACGAGCGTATTCGGTCTTCAGAACGATCATGGGGTCCTTGCCGAACATGATCACATTGCCTGCGCGGATTTCTTGAGCGATTTTCATGGCTTGCGTTTGAAAGGTTGAAGCCGCTCTACACGGCAGGCAAGCTGTTCGCAATGGTTGCGTGGTGCAACGGTCAAAAATGCGGCGGCGGGGCCTGCCGCGTGTACCGCGGCGGGGCGCGACCCCGAAAGCAAGATCGTCCGGCGGCCCGGTTGCGATAGCCCTCAGAGAGGCAAACCGCGATTTTAGCTTTTTTCGGCCACAAAAGCTTGAAGCTGCTCAATCAAATCCGTTTGTGCGGCCAATTGCGCCCGCGCCGCCTGTATGCACTGCTGCCATTGCTCTAGCATTTCAGGGCTCAGCAAAGGCAATGTTTGCGGTGCGGTCATGCCGTTCCACGCGTAGTGGAAGGCACGCAGGCTGGCCGGTGCCTTGAGCCAGTCCAGAAACGCCTCGAGCTTGGCGTGGTGGGCATGGTCGTGCTGGGGGTAGATATGCCAGATCAGGGGCTGGCCGGCCCATAGCGCGCGAACCAACGAGTCTTCGCCGCGCACCAGATTCAGGTCGCAGGCCCAGAGCATTTCGTCGAATTGCGGCTGGGGCTGGGGCTGCAGATAGTGGCAGGCGATTTGCGCGGCCTCGGGCAGGGCCTGCATGGCGGCCGCCGCGCGACCGGGCGTGACCAGCAGTCTGCTCTGCAGCGCGCCCGGGGCTTGTAGCTGGGCCAGCCATTGCGGCAGGGCCGGCGGCTCATAGCAGAACAGCGAAATCGCGCATTCGTCTGGCCGGACCCCATGTGCCGTGCGCCATTGGGGGCGTTGCGCCGCAAAGCTCTGCTGGCGGGAGCCCAGATCCAGCTCGCGTACCAGCGCACCGGTCGCCGCCGTAAAGCCCGGGTAGAAGAACCAGCGCGTGAGCCCCGCGGCCGGCCCGGACATGATGCGCGAGGGCAAGCGATGGCAGCGCTCCACATAGTCTTCGGCCGACAGGTATTCGAGGTTGATCCAGACCGGCGCCCTGTCCTGCTCGGCCTTGCGCGCAATGGCGGTTGCAAAGGCCTGGGGAATCTCGCAGCCGAAAGCCTCGATCACCACGTCGCCGATGGTTGTGGGCACAGCCGCCGCATCGAGCCAGGCATGCACGCTCAGGCCTTGAGGCCAGGGCTGGGGCGCCATCCACTGCAAGGCGCTGGCATCGTCCATCCACAGGCGCACGGTCTGGCCGCGCGCCACGAGTTCGACCGCGGTGCGCCAGCACACGCCGACATCGCCGAAGTTGTCTATGACCTGGCAAAAAATATCCCAGCTCAGCGGCGCATGGGCTTGGGGGGCTGCCTCTGGGGCAAGGGGGAGAAAGTCCGGCATGTTCTATTCAATTTCTGTGGGCTCTGGCCGGCATAGATGCTCGACCAGCAACTGGGCCACGGGCGACAGCGCATCCTGCGAGCGCACGCAGAGCATGAGCTGGCGCTCGGCCCAGGGCTCGGCCAGCCGTATGCAGCGCAGCGGCAGCGTACCCATATAGATGCGCGCGCTGCCCTCGGGCAAGATGCCTATGCCCAGGCCCGCGGCCACCATCAGGCATAGCGCATCGTAGCCCGTCACCTTCATGCGCAGCCGCGGCTGCAGGCCCTGGTCGGCGGCCGCGCGGGTGATCAGGTGGTTGAGCGCACTGTCGGCATGCATGCCTATCAGGTCGTGCGCCACTACCTGGGCCAGGCCCAGCTTGCGCTGCCGGGCTAGAACATGGCCCTGGGGCACGACCACGGCCAGACGATCGCTGCGGTAGGGCCGCAGGCCGATCCTGTCGCCATAGCTGCCATGATTGAGCAGGCCGATATCGGCCTCGTTGTCGGCCACGGCGCGCGCGATGTCGGTGCTCACGCGCTCCTGCAGGCGCACGTCCACATGCGGGTGCCGGCTCAGAAAGCTCTGCAGCTGCGCGGGCAGGAACTGGGTGATGCTGGAGATATTGGCCATCACGCGCACATGGCCGCGCAGGCCTTTGCCGCCGTCGTGCGCATAGTCCTTCATCTGCGTGGCGATGCCGTCGAGCTCGTTGAGCACGCCGCGCGCCAGGTGCAGCAGGGCATAGGCCGCGGCCGTGGGCCTGCTGCCGCGGTTGCTGCGCGTGAAGAGCTCCACCTGCAACTGATCCTCAAGCTACGCGAGGCGCCGGCTCGCGGCCGAGGGCGCGATGTGCTCGCGCGCGGCGGCGCGTGCGATGGCGTTTTCTTCCAGCACGGCCACAAACAGGCGCAGGGTGATCGGGTCCAGATTCATAGGATCGGCAATTATCCCGCCTGGCTATGCCCAAATGCGATGGCAGCTTCGCATTTAAGCGTTTTGCAATCCGCGGCGCGGCGGGCAAGATGGCCTGCAATACCGTGTTCCGCCCTGGAGCGCGGCAGAAAGAGAGACAAGCGATGAACGCAAAAAACATCAAGCAACCCGCCACGCCCGTCGACACCCCCAGCGCACTGCAAGGCGTGAAGGTGGTGGAAATGGGGCAACTGATCGCGGGCCCGTTCTGCGGCAAGACCCTGGGCGAATTCGGAGCCGACGTGATCAAGATCGAGGCGCCAGGTGCGGGCGACCCGCTGCGCAACTGGCGGCTGATCAAGGAAGGGACTTCCGTCTGGTGGCAGGTGCAGTCGCGCAACAAGCGCTCGGTGGCGCTGGACCTGCGCAAGCAGGAGGCCCAGGAGGTGGCGCGCCGCCTGATCGCCGAGGCCGATGTGCTGGTCGAGAACTTCCGTCCCGGCACGCTGGAAGGCTGGGGCATGTCGCCCGCCGAGCTGCATGCCATCAATCCCGGCCTGGTGATTCTGCGCATCTCGGGCTACGGCCAGACCGGTCCCTATCGCGACCTGCCGGGCTTTGGTGTGATCGGCGAGGCCATGGGTGGCCTGCGCCATTTGACGGCCGAGCCGGGCCGCGTGCCGGTGCGCGTGGGCGTGTCCATAGGCGACACGCTGGCCGCGCTGCATGGCGTGATCGGCGTGATGATGGCGCTCTACCACCGCAAGGTGAATGGCGGCCCGGGCCAGGTCATCGACGTGGCCCTGCACGAGGCCGTGTTCAACGTC
>JAFAIY010000315.1 GCA_019236485.1 Comamonas sp.
CCATGCCCAATGTGGTCGAGGTGTTTGCCAAGAGCGGCATCGTGGCCCAGCCCGGCTCGGCGGCCCAGTTCGGCAGCTTTGTGAACAGCGAGATCGGCAAGTACGCGGACATCATTCGCCGCGCGAATATCACCATGGGTTGAGGCCCCGAAGCGCCTGGCGTCTTTCCCAGGAAAGACGCCGGACTTTGAGGCCATTCCCGGTCAGACAAGGAGACACAGCATGGGCAAACTCGCACTTGCGGCCAAGATCACGCATGTGCCGTCGATCTATCTGAGCGAGCTCGACGGTCTGCGCAAGGGCACGCGCCAGGATGCCATCGACGGCCTGCAGGAAATCGGCCGGCGCTGCCGCGAGCTGGGCGTGGACACGCTGGTGGTCTGCGATACGCACTGGCTGGTCAATGCCGGCTATCACGTGCTCTGCGGCCCGCATTTCAAGGGGCTGTACACCAGCAACGAGCTGCCGCATTTCATCAGCCATATGCCGTTCGAGTTTCCCGGCAATCCCGCTCTGGGCAAGCTGCTCGCGGCCGAGGCCAATGCGCTGGGCGTGGAGACCCTGGCGCACGATGCGACCACGCTGGAGCCCGAATACGGCACGCTGGTGCCCATGCGCTATATGAACGCGGACCAGCACTTCAAGGTGGTCTCGATCTCCGCGATGTGCATGGCGCATTACCTCAACGACAGCGCGCGCCTGGGCTGGGCCATGCGCCGCGCCATCGAGGAGCACTACGACGGCACGGTGGCGCTGCTGGCCAGCGGCTCCATGTCGCACCGCTTTGCGCAGAACGGCCTGGCGCCCGAGTTCGCGTTCAAGATCTGGAGCCCGTTCCTCGAGCAGCTCGACCGCGAAGTGGTGCGCATGTGGCAGGCCGGCGAATGGCAGGCCTTCTGCGGCATGCTGCCCGAGTACGCGGCCAAGGGCCACGGCGAAGGCTTTATGCACGACACGGCCATGCTGCTGGGCGCCCTGGGCTGGTCGGCCTATGAGGGCCAGGCCGAGATCATCACGCCTTATTTCGGCGCCTCGGGCACGGGCCAGCTCAATGCCGTGTTTCCCGTCACGCCGCAGGACGGCCATGCCATTCCCCAGGCCCAGGCCAGCGGCTCCAGCCTCGAGGCCGCCATGGCCGGCAGGCTGTGAGCCGCGCATACGCAAAGGTGCATCCATGCCTCATGTAGTCATTCTCTATACCGGCAATCTCGAGGCCCAGGCCGATATGGGCGGGCTGTGCCGCAAGCTGGCCGACACCATGCTCACCGTGCGCGCCGAAGACGGCGCCCAGGTCTTTCCCACGGGCGGCACGCGCGTGTTCGCCTACCCCGCGCCCCACCATGCGGTGGCCGATGGCGGCGCCGCCGGTATCGCGGCCGGCGGCGACGGCGACTATGGCTTTGTCTATCTCAATCTGCGCATGGGGCGCGGGCGCTCCGAGGCCGTGAAGCAAAGCGCCGGCGATGCGCTGCTGGCCTGCGCCAGAGCGCATCTGCAGCCGGTGTTCGAGCAGCGCCATCTGGGCCTGACCGTGCAGGTCGACGAAGCTCCGGGCCAGGTCTACGACGCCAAGCACAGCAATCTGCATCCACTGTTTGCCAAGCACTGAATATGTTTTCTGCCGAACTCATCCACCAACTGGCTCTGGAGCTGGAAGCGAGCGAGAAATCGCGCCAGCAGATCGAGCATTTTTCCAAGCGTTTTCCCGGCATGACGGTAGAGGACGGCTACCGCGTCTCGCGTGCCTGGGTGGACATGCAGATCGCCGCGGGGCGCCAGGTCATAGGCCACAAGATAGGCCTGACCTCGCGCGCCATGCAGATGGCCAGCCAGATAAGCGAGCCCGATTACGGCACGCTGCTGGATTCCATGCTCTACACCGTCACACCCGGCCAGGTGCTGGAGATCCCGGCCTCCAACTTCATCGCGCCGCGCGTGGAGGTGGAGCTGGCTTTCGTGCTCAAGTCCCCGCTGCGCGGGCCGGGGCTGGAAGGCGGCGCTGAAGTCACGCTGCAAGACGTGCTGGCCGCCACCGAATACGTGACGCCCGCGATCGAGATCATTGATGCGCGCATCGAGCAGTTCGACCGCCACACCAGGGCCATGCGCAAGGTGTTCGACACCATCAGCGACAACGCGGCCAATGCCGGCATCGTGGTCGGCGCGGGCCGCGCCGCGCCTGCGGGCGTGGACCTGCCCTGGTGCGGCGCCATACTGCGCCAGAACGGCATCGTCGAGGAGACGGGGCTGGCCGCGGGCGTGCAAGGCCATCCGGCGATTGGCGTGGCCTGGCTGGCCAACAAGCTCGCGCCCTGGGGCGAGTCGCTGCAGCCCGGGCAGATCGTGCTCGCGGGCTCGTTCACGCGGCCCGTGGCGGCGCAGCCCGGCGATGAGTTCGAAGCCGATTACGGCGCTCTCGGCAAGCTGCAATTCCGCTTTGTTTGAACCGGAGATACCCCATGGCTTTGCAATTACGTGACCCCGGCCTGCTCAAGAACCTGTGCCTGATCGACGGCCAATGGCTGGCGGCCGGCGACGGCAGCCGCATCGAGGTGAACAACCCCGCGACGGGCGAGCAGCTGAGCACCGTGCCCGGCATGGGCGCGGCGGAAACCCGGGCCGCCATTGAGGCGGCCGAGCGCGCGTTTGCCGAGTGGAAGAGCAGGACCGCGGAGCAGCGCGCGGCCGTGCTGTACAAATGGTTCGAGCTGCTGCAGCAGCATCAGGAAGATCTGGCGCAGATCATGACGGCCGAGCAGGGCAAGCCGCTGGCCGAGTCGCGCGGCGAGATCGGCTATGCGGCCTCCTATGTGCAGTGGTTTGCCGAAGAGGCGCGCCGCATCTACGGCTCCACCGTGCCCTCGCCCTGGGGCGACAAAAAGCTGGTGGTGAGCAAGGAGCCCGTGGGCGTGTGCGCCGCGATCACGCCCTGGAACTTCCCGGCCGCGATGATCACGCGCAAGGTGGCGCCGGCCCTGGCTGCGGGCTGCACCATCATCGTCAAGCCTGCGCAGCAGACGCCGCTGTCGGCCCTGGCCCTGGCGGAGCTCGCGCAGCGCGCCGGCGTGCCCGCGGGCGTGTTCAGCGTGATCACGGGCTCGGCGCGCGCCATAGGTTCCGTGCTCACGGCCAGCATGGCGGTGCGCAAGCTGACCTTCACGGGCTCCACCGAGGTCGGCCGCGTGCTGGCTGCGCAATGCGCGCCCACGCTCAAGAAGATGTCGCTGGAGCTGGGCGGCAACGCGCCCTTCATCGTCTTCGACGACGCGGATCTCGATGCGGCCGTGGAAGGCGCCATGGCCTCCAAATACCGCAACACCGGCCAGACCTGCGTCTGCGCCAACCGACTGCTGGTGCAGGAGGGTGTCTACGAGGCCTTCATGGCCAAGCTCAAGGCCGCGGTGCTGGCGCTCAAGGTCGGCAACGGCGCCGAGCCCGGCGTGACCCAGGGCCCGCTGATCGACGAGGCCGCGGTGAACAAGGTGGAAGAGCTTGTGCGGGACGCCGTGGCCAAGGGCGCCGAAATCGTCACCGGCGGCCGGCGCAGCGCGCTGGGCCGCAGCTTCTACGAGCCCACCATCCTGGGCAATGCCCAAAGCGGCATGCGCCTGGCGCAGGAGGAGCTGTTCGGCCCTGTGGCGCCCGTGTTCCGCTTCAAGACCGAGGCCGAGGCGATCCGTATGGCCAACGACACGGAGTTCGGTCTGGCCGCCTACTTCTATGCGCGCGACCTGGGCCGCGTCTGGCGCGTGGGCGAGGCGCTGGAATACGGCATGGTCGGCATCAACAGCGGCATCATCAGCACTGCGGTGGCGCCGTTTGGCGGGGTCAAGCAGTCGGGCATGGGGCGCGAAGGCGGCGCGGCGGGGATCGAAGAGTACCTGAGCACCAAATATCTTTGCATGGGGTATTGACCGATCCCCCGGGCGGGCCGCGACGGTTTCAAATCGCATACGAACAACGGAGACAGCAATGCACACACCCGTCAACCCCTTCAAGGCCGCGATTGCGGCCGGCCAGCCGCAGATCGGCCTGTGGCTGGGCCTGGGCAGCCCGTACACGGCCGAGATCTGCGCGGGCGCGGGCTTCGACTGGCTGCTCATAGACGGCGAGCATGGCCCCAACGACACCCTGACCCTGCTGAGCCAGCTGCAGGCCATCGCCGCCTATCCGGCCAGCCACGCGATGGCGCGCATTCCCATGGGGCATGGCGAGATCGGCGAGATGCTGATCAAGCAGTATCTGGACCTGGGCGTGCAGACCCTGCTGGTGCCCATGGTGGATACGGCCGCGCAGGCGGCCAGCATAGTGCGCGCCTCGCGCTATCCGCAGGACGACGGCAAGGGCGGCATTCGCGGCATGGCCGGTGCGCGCGCTTCGGCCTGGGGGCGCCGTGCCGGCTACTACCAGGAGGCCAATGCGCAGATCTGCATGCTGCTGCAGGTCGAGTCCATGGAGGGCCTGGCCAATCTGGATGCGATCGCCGCCACCGAGGGCGTGGACGGGGTGTTCATAGGCCCGGCCGATCTCTCGGCCTCCATGGGCCATGTGGGCAATCCGGGCCACCCCGAGGTGCAGGCCGCCATCGCCGACGCGATCGCGCGCATCCGCAAGGCGGGCAAGGCCGCGGGCATTCTCACGCCCAACGAGGAGCTGGCGCGCAAATACCTGGCGCTGGGCTGCAGCTTCGTGGCCGTGGGCCTGGACACCGGACTGCTGGTGCAGGCGACCAGCGCCCTGGCGACCCGCTTCAAGGACGTCAGGCCGGTGGCCCCCAGCAGCACCTACTGAGGGCTGCCCCGCAGCCGCGGCCGCCGGCCGCTTACATACAATCGGGCCAGCTTATCCACCTATGCCATGACTCAGCACGACACAACCAACGCAACTGAACCCATGCGCTCGTTTGCGCGTTCCCTGCCCATGGCCTTGCTCAAGGCCCGCGAGTCGGTGATGGTGCGGTTCCGCCCATCGTTGCGCGCCCATGGCCTGACGGAGCAGCAGTGGCGGGTGATACGCGCGATGTCGGCTGCCGACCACCGGCTGCGCCCCATGGAGCTGTCGCAGATGACCTTCATCAGCATGCCCAGCCTGTCGCGTCTGCTCAAGACGCTGGAGGGCCGCCAGCTGATCAAGCGCGGCCGCCACGAGGGGGATCTGCGCGGTTCGGAGTTCGGGCTCACGCAGGCGGGCCACGCCATGGTGGCCGAGATCGCTCCGCATTCCGAAGAGATCTATGCGGAGATAGAGCGCCTGGTCGGCAGCAAGGAAATCGAGCAGCTGTACTACGTGCTCGAGCATGTGGTGCAAAGCCTGGGCCTGCCCGGCGAGGATGACCTGGGCGCGGACTGAGGCGCTGGCGCACGGCACAATGCGGCCATGAGTTCCGCGATCGCCGTCATCGACTTTGAAACCACGGGCATGACGCCCGCCCAGGGCGCCAGAGCCACCGAAGTGGCCATCGTGCTGCTGGAGCAGGGGCAGGTCGTCGATCGCTTCCAGAGCCTGATGCACAGCGGCGCCTGGGTCTCTCCCTTCATCACGCAGCTGACCGGCATCACCAACGAAATGCTGCGCACGGCGCCGCCCGCCGCGCAGGTGATGCGCGAGGCCGCGCGCTTTGTGGGCCGGGCGCCCATGGTGGCGCACAACGCCTCATTCGACAGCAAGTTCTGGCAGGCCGAGCTGGCCCTGGCGGGCGAGAGCGCGCCCCAGCTGTTTGCCTGCACGGTGCTGCTGTCGCGCCGCATCTACCCGCAGGCGCCCAGCCACAGCCTGGGCAATCTGGCGCGCTATCTGCAGCTGCCGGCCACGGGCCGGGCCCACCGCGCGCTGGCCGATGCCGAGATGGCCGCGGCCCTGCTGGCGCGCATGCAGCAGGAGCTGTGCGCGCGCCATGCTCTGCCCTGGCCCGGACATGAGCTGCTGATGCAGCTGCAACGCTGCAGCAAGGCCAAGGTCGGCGGCTGGCTGGCCCAACAGGCCGCGCTGGCCGCAGGCTGACCATGTTTTAGATGTACGGTCCCAGGAAGTCATGGTGCATTCTTCAACTCAGAACAGGAGACAGCACTATGGCAATCCGCCTGCATGGCAGCGCCCGCACGACGCCGCGTGTCCGCGCAGAACTCCAGCTAGCGACCGGCTCCCATCGGTCCTTGGCCAAGCTCTACGGCATCAACCCCAAGACCGTGGCCAAGTGGCGTGCGCGCACCTCGGTGCTCGATGAGCCCATGGGTCCTCGGGACAGAGCAAGCCAGCATCTTTCCCAAGAGCAAGAACACTTGGCCATTGCGCTGCGCAAGCAAGGGCATCTGTCGCTGGACGATCTCATGGGGCAGCTCCTGGAGACGGCGCCCAAGCTCAGCCGCAGCGCCTTGCATCGATGCCTGCAGCGTCACGGAATCAGTCGACAGCCAGCAATGCAGGTTCCGCGAAGGCATGGAAAGTTTGAAGAAACGACACTGGGCTTCGTGCACATCGACAGCGCCGAAATGAAGATCTCCAGCGGCAGACAGCACATGTTTGTTG
>JAFAIY010000387.1 GCA_019236485.1 Comamonas sp.
CTCTCAGGCAACGTTATGCGCAAAACGTTTGGACTCATGCAGATCTTGCTTTCATAATGCGGGCCAACGCCCTGGCCACGAGAACGCGACCGCCGCTTTTTCGACCAGGGCGTTGCCACGTCCGGCGTTTGCGCACGCGGCACCCTCAACTCTGGAATCAAGAAAGCAGATCCCATGCGTCAAGAACATGACTTCATCGGCATCAAAACCATCCCTCCCGACGCTTACTGGGGCGTTCATTCCGCACGCGCAGTGGAGAACTTCCCCATCACCGGCCACTCGCTCGCCCATATGCCCGAGCTGATCCGCGCCTATGCCTTTGTCAAAAAAGCCGCCGCCCAGGCCAATCTGCAGTTCGGCGCCATCAATCTCAAACAAGCCACCGCCATTTCCCAAGCCTGTGATGACCTGATTGCCGGCCGGCTGCACGAGCAGTTCGTGGTCGACGTCATCCAGGGTGGCGCTGGCACCTCCACGAATATGAATGCCAACGAGGTGATCGCCAATCGTGCCCTGGAGCACCTGGGATTGCCCAAAGGCAGCTACGACGTGATCCACCCCAACGATCACGTCAACGCCTCGCAATCCACCAACGACTCCTATCCCACGGCCGTCAAGCTCGCCACCTATGCTGGCATCCAGAAGCTGCTGATCGCCCTGGCCGAGTTGCGCGGCGCTTTTGAAGCCAAGGCCGGCGAATTCGCCCATATCCTGAAAATCGGCCGCACACAACTGCAAGACGCCGTGCCCATGACTCTGGGCCAGGAATTCAGCGCTTTTGCGGCCATGATTGCCGACGATGAAAAGCGTTTGCGCGAATCCGCCTATCTGATGACCGAGGTCAACATGGGCGGCACGGCCATAGGCACGGGCATCAACGCGCCCGTGGGCTATACCGATGTCGTGATCCAGGCCCTGGCCGAAATCTCGGCCGTCCCCGTCGTCAAGGCCGGCGACCTGATTGCGGCCACCGGCGATACCGGGGCTTTTGCCGACATCTCCGGCATCCTGAAGCGTGTTGCGGTCAAGCTCTCCAAGATCAGCAACGACCTGCGCCTGTTGTCCTCGGGCCCCCAGGCCGGCGTGGCCGACATCAAGCTGCCCGCACGCCAGGCCGGCTCGTCCATCATGCCCGGCAAGGTCAACCCCGTGATCCCCGAGGTAATGAACCAGGTCTGCTTCGAGGTGATAGGCAACGATGCCGCCATCACCATGGCCGTGGAAGCCGGCCAGCTGCAGCTCAACGCCTTCGAGCCGCTGATGGCCTGGGCGCTGCACAAGAGCCTGAGCCACCTGGCCAGCGCCTGCAAGACGCTGCAGCTGAACTGCGTGGAGGGCATTGTGGCCAACGAGGAGCTGCTGGATGCGCGCATCGCCGAATCCGTGACGCTGGTGACGGCGCTGAACCCGCTGATCGGCTACGAAAAAGCCGCCAAGATCGCCAAGACCGCGATCGCCAACGGCAAGCAGATCGCCGTGGTAGCCGAGGAGCTGGGCATCATGAGCGAGGCCGAGATCAAGAAGCTGCTGGTGGCCGACAAGCTGACCCAGGCCGGGGCGCTGACCGCGGCCTGAGTCCGCGGCCATACAAAAAGGGCATGTTCGCTATGAACATGCCCTTTTATTCCTATATGGTTTTGATAGCCATCAGCGCTGGCATTCAAAGGGCTTCAGCCCGAAACCAACTCAAACTGTCGCTGCGTTCTCGGCGCTGGAATCATCCACGCCGCGCACGCTTTCACGCAGATTCTTGTCCTTGAGCTTGCCCAGATCGGTTTCCACCGCGCGACGCAGCTTTTCGATCGCGGCGCTGAAGGCATCCCTGACCTTTTCCGCCTCTGCATTCACGGCGATGGGTGGCCGGCCCGTGGCCCGGGTCTCGAGCACGCAGCGCTTGCCGGGGCCGCCCGTGGACTTGAGGGCATCCACGCCCGTGAGGAAGACCTCTACACGCACCACATATTCCTTCAGGCGGGCCAGCTTGGCATTGATTTCCTCCTGCGCCCATTGAGCCAGAGACTCACCACCCTGGATGGAATCGTCGGCATGAACCTGTACTTGCATGCAAATCCTCCTAGTCACCAAATGCCGCAACCTTTGCGGCGAAAAGTTGTCGGGGCGCCTTGCCAGGCGGAGCGCATCACACACTCCTGAAGCAGACGAGATCATCGTAACGCCAGAACCCCGATCTGCCCATCCTCGCTTGTTACGCTCGTAAAAGACAGGGGCTTTGCCTATTGTGGGCAGGCCTGGCGCCGCTCTGCGGGGTGGTGGCGGCGAGTGCCGGGACTATCTGGCCGGCTCTTGATCCAGAGCAGAAATCCGCGGCCGCCGGCCTCGGGCGGTCCGGTGCTTACGCCGGTGACCCTCAGTTACCGCCGGCCTTGCGCTCGGGCTCGCTCACAAAACCGATGCGCGTCAGACCCGCGGCATGGGCCCAGCCCATGATCTGCACCACGCGGCCATAGGGCACGCTGGTGTCGGCGCGCAGCTGCACCTCGGCCTGGGGGTTGCGCCGCCCCAGCTCCTGGAGCTGCTGCTGCACCGCAGCATCCTCGGCGGCCGCGCCCTGGATCCAGATCTCGCCCTGAGGATTCACTTCCACCGTCAGCGCATCGCTCTCGGCCGCGGGCGCCTGCCGGGTGACGGCCTGGGCCTTGGGCAGCTGCACCCTCAGCGTGGCCGCCAGCATGGGCGCCGCCAGAATGAAGATCACCACCAGCACCAGCATCACATCCACCAGCGGCGTGACATTGATGCTGTTGATGGGAGCGTCCGCGCCCTGGCGGCTGTTCATGCGTCCGAATGCCATGACCGCTATGCCTCAGGCTTCGGCGCCGAATTGCGCCTGGAGGTCATGGGCAAAGCCTTCGAGCAGCGCCTCCAGCGTGCTCGCCGAGCGGCCCAGCAGGTTGTAGGCCAGCACGGCAGGCAGGGCCACGGCCAGGCCGGCGGCCGTCATGACCAGGGCTTCGCCGACCGGGCCGGCCAGCTGGGCGATATCCACCTGGCCGCTGCCCGCCAGGGTTCCCAGCGCATGGTGAATGCCCCAGACCGTGCCCAGCAGACCCACGAAGGGCGCCGTCGCGCCTATCGTGGCCAGCAGGGTCTGCCCCCACTGCAGCTGGCTGGCCGCCAGGCCCAGCGCCGCGCGCAGGCTGCGCATCAGCCGCTGCGCCCCTGCGGCGCTCTGCGCCAGCGAGCCGCCCGAAGCCTGCTCACCGCCCAGCGCCGCCGCATCGGCCATGGGCTGGACCAGGCCATGGCGGTCCAGCGCCTTGACCTGGGCCTGGGCCCGGGCCACATCGGGCATCTGCCAGAAAGCCTCCACCGCGCGCGGCACGCTGGCGCGCGCCACGGCCATGAACCAGAGCTTGTAGAGGATGACCACCCAGCTGACCACGGACATCAGCAGCATCACCGCCGCCGTGCCCCAGGTGACCGCATCGCCTTGCGCCAGCCATTGCCACAATCCTGCAGACATTGCCTACCTCACTCCAAAAACAGCAAGGGGCCATCGCGGCCCCTTTGCAATCAGCGCCTCAGCGCAGCTTCAGCACATCGTACATATCGTACTGGCCGCTCTTCTTGTCGGCCAGATAGGCCACGGCGCGCAGGCTGCCGTTGGCATAGCCGGCGCGGCTGCTGGACTTGTGCGCGATCTCGATGCGCTCGCCCGTGCCCGCGAACAGCACGGTGTGGTCGCCCACGATATCGCCGCCGCGCACGGTGGCAAAGCCTATGGAGTCGGCCTTGCGCTCACCCGTGTGGCCGTAGCGCTCGTAGACGGCGCGGTCGGCCAGCTGGGTGCCCTGGGCTTCGGCGATCACCTCGCCCATCTTCAGGGCCGTGCCCGAGGGCGCATCCACCTTGTGCTTGTGGTGGGCCTCGACGATCTCGATGTCGTAGCCGCCCTGCTGCAAGGCCTTGGCCGCCATCTCCAACAGCTTGAAGGTCACGTTCACACCCACGCTCATATTCGGCGAGAGCACCACGGCGGTCTTCTCGGCGTATGCGGCGATCTGGGCCTTCTGCTCGTCCGAGAAGCCCGTCGTGCCTATCACCACCTTCACGCCCAGCTCCGCGGCCACGGCCAGATGGCCCATGGTGCCTTCGGGACGGGTGAAGTCGATCAGGCAGTCGGCCTTGGACAGGGCCGAGCGCACATCGCTTTCGATCTGCAGGCCGCTGGGCTTGCCCAGAAAGGCCGAGGGGTCGGTGCCCAGGGCGGGGCTGTCCGGCAGGTCCAGCGCAGCAGCCAGCACGCAGTCGCTGCTGTTCAGAATCGCTTCGATCAGCATGCGGCCCATGCGTCCGGAAGCTCCTGCCACGGCAACGCGCTGACGGATAGAGGTAGTGGTGGTGGCTGCGGTCATGGCGCTATCACTTGATCCAATGAACAGACGGCCGCCGACTCGGCGTGCCGTCCCGAAAAAGAGAGCATCCCGCACTTGCTGCAAGCCGGGAGCAAGGAGTTTTGCGGCTTAACGCGATTCCAGCGGCGGATAGCTGGTGGCGGCCGGGGCCGCATTGCTGCCGGCCTGGTCCGCGTCCTCGTCGGGCTTGCGCGGCGGGTACTTGGCCAACTGGGCCTCGGTGGCTTCCAGCTGCGGCACCTTGGGCTTGCCCTTCATGCCGTTGAGACTGGCCACGAACTCGGCTTCCGAAGGCATTTCGTCGCCCTCGGCACGCAGGAAGCGGTCTCCGTCAAAGAACACGGTGAGTTTGCGCACCTGAGGATCGACATCGGGACGCTTGATGGTGAACACATATTCCCAGCGGTCGGCGTGGAATACGCTGGTCACCAGCGGCGTGCCCAGGATGTCGCGGATCTGCTGGCGGCTCATGCCGGGCTGCAGCGCGGCAACCTGCTCCTTGGACACGAAATTGCCCTGTACCACATCCACCTTGTAAGGTGTGACGACATTGGCGACTCGGTGCGCGACCCCATCGATACTGTTGCAGCCGGCCAGTGCCGCTGCGATTGCCAACGTCAGGGCCAGACCTGCGCGGCTACGGGCTTGAACATGCATGGGTAATGGCATAGGGATATGATCGGGTTCATTGTAGCGGCAGGCTCTGCCAGCCCCCGTAGATTCCCGCGCACTGCGTGTAAAGGTTTTTCTGCGCGGGCGTGCTTGCGCCTTCTGACGTGCCAACAGTCCACCAAGAGATACAGACATGAAGAATATTGATGAACTCAAAAGCACAGGCCTCAAAGCCACTCTGCCGCGTCTGAAAATCCTGGAAATTTTCCAAAAGGGCACGCAGCGCCATATGACGGCCGAAGACGTGTTCCGCGTGCTGCTCGACGAGCGCTCGGACATAGGCCTGGCCACGGTCTACCGCGTGCTGACCCAGTTCGAGCAGGCCGGCATTCTGATCCGCAGCAATTTCGAGAGCGGCAAGGCGGTCTACGAACTCAACGAAGGCCAGCACCACGACCACTTTGTCTGCACCAGCTGCGGCAAGGTCGAGGAGTTCTACGACGCCGAGATCGAAAAGCGCCAGAACCTGATCGCCAAGGACAAGGGCTGGGTGATCCAGGACCATTCCATGGCGCTCTACGGCCAATGCGCGGCCTGCGCGGCCCGCAGCGCCAGATAAGGTTTGGCGTTTCCCTGTGCAGGGGCAAGGCATGCAGTGCCTTGCCCCTTTTACGTTTTGTGCCCGCTTCTTTACATTGCCAGACACCGCGTCAAGCCAATATTCAGTCGCGCCGCCTATGCTGCGCTCATTCCCGGGAGCTTGAGGAGGCTTGTCGATGCAGCTGGCGCGCATATTCCCCATCAAGAGTTTGGTCTGTGTGGCCGCGGCCGCGCTGACGGCCTGCGCGCCGCTGCCGCCTGCGGGCAGGCTCAGCCCGCAGGCCCAGCAGACCCTGGACGGCAGCCATCTGCCCGACAGGCCTGGCGAGCTGCAGCGCCAGCAATGGCTGGACCGGGTCACCTGGGGCGCGACGGACCATGATGCGGCCCAACTGCTGCAGCAGGGTCTGAAGAAATGGCTGGCCGGCCAGCTGACCCCGGCCGCAGCCCCCATGCCTGCGGCAGTTCAGCAGCGCATCGACGCACTCACCATCAGCCAGAAGCCCATGGCGCAGATCCAGCGCGAGATTGCCGCGCAGCGCCAGGCCATACGCCAGGCCCAGGACCCCGACGAAGCGGCCAGGCTCAGGCAGGAGGTGCAAAGACAGCTCAACCAGCTGGGCACCGAAGCGCAGAAACGCCAGATCTGGCGGGCGCTGTATTCGCCGCAGCAGCTGCAGGAGCAGATGACCTGGTTCTGGATGAACCACTTCAACGTCAGCACGCGCAAGGGCGAGGTACGCCTGTGGGTGGGCGACTATGAGGAACAGGCCATCCGCCCCCATGCACTGGGCCGCTTCCGCGACCTGCTGGCCGCCAGCATGCGCCACCCGGCCATGCTGCTGTACCTGGACAATGCAAGCAACGCCGCCGGCCATATCAACGAAAACTACGCGCGCGAGCTGCTGGAGCTGCACACCATGGGCGTGGGCAGCGGCTACACCCAGGCCGATGTGCAGGCCATGGCCCATGTGCTCACGGGCGTGGGCTTTACGACCCGCGACGCCGATGCGCCGCCGCCCAGGCTGCGGCCCGAGCGCCAAGCCGACTATCTGCGCCAGGGCTTTTTCGAGTTCAACCCCAACCGCCACGACTACACGCCCCAGGTCCTGCTGGGCCAGCCTCTGTACAAAAGCGGCATGGCCCAGGTCGACGAGGCGCTGGACCGCATCGTGGCGGCACCGGCCACCGCAGGCTTCATAGCGCACAAGCTGGCGCTGTACTTTCTCGGCGACAACCCGCCCCCGGCGGCCGTGGAGCGCGCGGCCCAGGCCTTTGCGCGCAGCCATGGCGATATCGCCGCCACCCTGGCCAGCCTGCTGACGGCGCCCGAGGCCATGAATTTCGGCCGGCGCTTCAAGGACCCGGCCCACTATGTGCTGGGCGCCACACGCCTGGCCTATGACCAGCGCGTGGCCAGCGATGTCGGCCCGATACAGGCCTGGCTCAACCAGCTGGGCGAGCCCCTGTACGGCCATGAAACGCCGGACGGCTATCCTCTGACTCAGTCGGACTGGTCCAGCTCCGGCCAGATGAGCAGCCGCTTTGAAGTGGCCCGGCAGATAGGCACGCGCGGCGCCGTGCTGTTCCGCGCCAGCCCACAGGAGCCGCTCGAGAAGCCGCCCTACCCGGACCTTGCCCAGCGGGCCAGCGTCCAGACCCGCCTGCCAGCTCTTGGCGCGCCCACGCGGGCGGCCCTGGCGCAGGCCAGAAATCCCGCGGACTGGAACACCTATTTCCTGTCTGCACCCGAAATGATGTTCCGCTGAAGCGCTGTCCGGGAGTCCTCAATGCAAAGACGTCAATTTCTCGGCCTGGGCGCTGCTCTGCCCCTGGCCTGCCATCTGGGCCGGGGCCTGGCCGCGCCGCTGCAGAGCAGCTCGCCACGTTTTCTGCTGGTGTTTCTGCGCGGCGCCTATGACTGCAACAGCCTGCTGGTGCCCACGCACAGCGACTTCTACTACCAGGCCAGGCCCACGATTGCGATTGCCCGGCCCGGCGCCGCGAATGCTGCCCTGCCCCTGGACTCGAACTGGGGCCTGCACCCGGCCCTGCAGACCAGCCTGCTGCCTTTGTACACACAGGGCCAGGCCTGCTTTGTGCCGTTCGCGGGGAGCAATGATCTCTCGCGCAGCCATTTCGAAACCCAGGACTCCATAGAGCTGGGCCAGCCACTGGAAGGCGGCAAAAGCTTCCAGTCCGGCTTCATGAACCGGCTGGCCCAGCTGCTGCAGCAAGACCGAGGGCGCAGCGCGACGCCCATGGCGTTCACCGCGCAGCTGCCGCTGTGCATGCGCGGCAACGCCCAGGTGGCGAACATGGCGCTGGCCTCGGTGCGCAAATCGGCCGTGGACGGCAACCGCAGCCAGATCATCGCTTCCATGTACCAGGGCTCGACGCTGGACGCCTCGGTGCGCGAAGGCTTTGCAGTGCAGAGCGCCGTGCAGCGCAGCGTGCAGGAGGAAATGGACGGGGCAGGCCGCGACGCCATCAGTGCCAGGGGCTTCGGCCTGGTGGCCCAGCGCATGGCCCATTTGATGCGCGAGCAGTTCGACCTGGGCTTTGTCGATGTGGGCGGCTGGGACACCCATGTGAATCAGGGCGGCGCCAGCGGCAATCTGGCCAACCGGCTAGGCGAGCTGAGCCAGGGCCTGGCGAGCTTCGCCGAGGCCATGGGGCCCGAAACCTGGCGCCATACCGTGGTGGCCGTGATCAGCGAATTCGGCCGCACCTTCCGCGAAAACGGCAACCGCGGCACGGATCACGGCCACGGCACGGCCTACTGGTTTCTGGGCGGGGGGCTGTCGGCCCAGGCCGGCGGCAGGGTCGTGGGCGAGCAGATCGAGGTCAGCGAAAAAGCCCTGTTCCAGAACCGCGACTACCCCGTACTCAACGAATACCGCTCCGTGCTCGGTGGCCTGTTCGCCCGCATGTATGGCTTGAGCGGCCAGCAGCTGCAGCAGATCTTTCCGGCCTCGCAGCCCGGCAGGCTGCAGCTGGTCTAGAACGACTCGCCGCTTTCCATGGCGCGCCGG
>JAFAIY010000398.1 GCA_019236485.1 Comamonas sp.
GTCCATGGTGCGGCCGGCCTCGGCCACCTGGTTCGAGCCCTCCCCCACCTTGGTGACGGAATCGTCGATCAGGCCCTTGATGTCCTTGGCGGCCGTGGCGCTGCGCTGCGCCAGCGCGCGCACCTCGCTGGCCACCACGGCAAAGCCACGGCCCTGCTCGCCCGCGCGCGCGGCTTTCACGGCGGCATTCAGCGCGAGGATATTGGTCTGGAAGGCGATGGAGTCGATGACGCCGATGATGTCCGCGATGCGGCGGCTAGAGGCGTTGATCGCATCCATGGTGCCGACCACGCCCGCCACCACCTGCCCGCCCTCGGCGGCCGTCTGCGAGGCCGTGGAAGCCAGTTGGCTGGCCTGGCGTGCGTTGTCGGCGTTCTGGCGCACGATGCTGGTCAGCTGCTCCATGGAGGCTGCGGTCTGCTGCAGCGAGCTGGCCTGCTCCTCGGTGCGCGAGGACAGGTCCTGGTTGCCCGCATCGATCTGACCCGAAGCGGTGGCAATGCTCTCGGCGCCGGAGCGCACGCGCGCCACCACCGACGAAAGGCTGGCATTCATCTCGTCCAGAGCGCTCAGCAACTGGCCGGTTTCGTCATGGCTGCGGGCCTCGGGCCGGCTGGTCAGGTCGTTGGCCGCCACGGTGCGCGCCACCTGCACGGCCTGCGCCAGCGGCCGCGTGATGCCGCGCGTGAGCCACCAGGCGCAGACCGCGCCCAGGGCCAGAACCAGGCCGCCCAGCACGATGAGCCCGCTGCGGCTTTGCACATAGGTGGCGGCAATCTGCTGCGCCGTGTTGTCGATGCTAGCGCGCTGCATGTCCAGCAGGCGCTGGATAAGGGCAATGTAGCGATCGGTGGCCGGCAGATAGGCCTGATTCAGCAGACGTTCGGCCTCCTCCACCTGCCCCTCGACCTTGGCCTTCACGGCCTGGTCGCGCGAGGACAGATAGGCCGTGCGCGCCTGCTTGATCTCGGCCCACAGGGCTTTCTCTTCCTCGCGTTCCAGCAGAGGCTCGATGCGCTTTTGCAGCTCGCCCGAATCGCGCGTGCTGGCGGCAGTGTCGGCGGCAAAGAACTCGCCCAGCGAGGGGTCGCTGCTCTTGACGATGGCCGTGGTGCGGCGCGAGCCGGTATAGACGTAGCGATACCAGTCGCTGATCATGCGCTCCACGGCCAGCGGCTGGCGCGTCATGTCGTTCGTAGCCTGGGCCACGGCACTGAGCCGCCAGAGACCAAAGACGGTCATCAAGGCCGTCAATAGCAGGATGATGGCAAAACCGCCTCCCACGCGGGTGCCAATGTTCATATTTCTCATAATTTCCTTGCTTCAAGATCGGAACGGCAAGCCGCCAAGGCAACACCGCAGACCTGGGAATTATCGGGTGCCCCGGACAGCCAAAAGCGCGGCCCGCGCATCCCCTCCAAGCGCGGGCAATTCCCTGGTCGCGGCTCGTCCATCTCTTTCACGGCCGGCATGCGCGCGCGCGCCGTGGCAGCATCGCCGTCTTTGTGATGCGCCGTCCCGAGCCCGCCAATGAAATCCTCCATCCGCATCGTCGACGTAGACCGCCTTGAAACCTGGAGCAAGTACAAGGCCGGCATGTGCGACAGCTGCGCCGCCAACTGCTGCACCATGCCGCTGGAGGTGCAGCTGTCGGATCTGGTTCGGCTGGAGCTGGTCGACCAGTTCGAGGTCGACAACGTCGATCACAAGCTGATCGCCAAGCGCCTGCTCAAGGCCAGGCTGATCGACCACTACAACCCCAAGCACAACATCTTCACCATGGCGCGCCGCGCCGGCGGCGACTGCAATTTTCTGGACAAGAACACACGCCGCTGCACGGTGTACGACAAGCGGCCCGAGACCTGCAGACTGCACCCCAAGAAAGGGCCCAAGCCGGGTTTCTGCGCCTACGGCAACAAGGCTCTGTCCTAGCCCCGAGACGGCTCAGACATCGGCCACCGCGGGCAGCCAGATGCGCGCCAGCAGGCCCGGATGGCGGTTGTGAAAACTCAGCTTGCCGCCATGCAGCTGCACGATGGCCAGCACGCTGGCCAGGCCCAGGCCGTAGCCTTCGCGATCCGATTCCGCACGGTAGAAACGCGTGCTCATATGCTTGAGGGTATAGGCATCGGCGCCGGGCCCGCGGTCGCGCACCGTGATCTCCACGCCCCGGGCGCCCTCGCCGGCTGCTTCCTGCGCCGGGCCCGCATGCAGCAGCACGTCCGTGCCGTGCTCGCTGCCCGGTGATGCTCCGTACTTGATAGCGTTGTCCACCAGATTGGCAACGGCGCTGGCGATCAAATCCCCGTCGCCAAAGACCTGGGGGCTGCCCTGTACCGCCAGCCGCAGCACGCCGCCCGCGTCCTCCACCAGCGGCTCGTAGAAGTCCACCACATCCACCAGCAGCGAGCGCAGATCGACGGGCGCAAAGTTCTTGCGGCTGGCACCGCTTTCGACCTCGGCGATCTGCAGCAGCTTGTCGAAGACCACGCCAAGCTCGGCCACCTCCTCGGCCACCAGCGTCAGCGTCAGCACCTGTTCCCTGGCGCCGGCCTGCTGCGCGTTGCGCAGGCGCAGCAGAATGCGCGTCAGCGGGGTTCTGAGGTTGTGCGCAATGGTGTTGGAGACATGGCGTATGCCTTCCATCAAATGCTCCAGGCGGTCCAGCATGGCATTGATATCGCGGTTGAGCAGCGTGAATTCGTCGTTGCGCTGATCGACCGGGATGCGCTGGCGCAGATCGCCGGCCGCCACGCGCGACATGGTGCTGCGGATGGCTGCGGCGCGCTCGTCCACCACGCGCCGGAACACGATGGCGCCGACCACGGCCATGATGCAGGCGGCGACGGCCGCCATCAGGCTGGCCTGGCCGAACAGATCCTCCATATCGCGCTGCAGCTGCATATCGCTGCCGGCCGCTAGCAGGTTGCCGTTGGGCATCTCGGCCACGGCCACACGGCCGATGATGAGGCGGCCATTGCGCTTGACCGTGAGCTCGCGCACGCCCATGGTGGTCAGCTTGCGGTGCGGAAACACCTCGGCATTGCTGACTATGGGCTCGCCGTCCGGGTTCATGAGAATCAGGATTTCGGTATCGGTGTCCACGCCATCCTGAATGGTCTGGCGGATCTCGCTCTGCAGCGCCTCCTGGCCGTATTTGGCCGAGTGCTCCATGAGGCGGCGCAGATGGTTTTCCGCCTGCTTGTCTAGGCGCACGCGCACCACGCCGACGGTCTGCACGTAGAACACGGCCAGCACGATGCACATGGTCAGCACCATCAGTCCGCCATAGCTGAGCGCCAGCCTGAAGGCCAGCGAACTCCAGGGCCTGGAGTGCACCATCAGGCGACCTCGGGCAGGTCCTGCGGGCGGTCCGACAGGCTGTAGCCCACGCCGCGCACCGTGTGTATGAGGGCCGTGGCAAAGCCTTTGTCCACCTTGCTGCGCAGGCGGCTGATGTGCACGTCGATCACATTGGTCTGCGGATCAAAGCGGTAGTCCCAGACCGACTCCAGCAGCATGGTGCGCGTGACGATCTGGTGTGCGTGCTGCATCAGAAAGGCCAGCAGGCGGAACTCGCGCGGCTGCAGCGCCAGCGGCTGGCCCGCGCGCTCGGCGCTGCGCGAAATCAGGTTCACGCGCAGATCGGCGACCTGCATCTCGCGCGTGGGCGCCGGGATCTGCGCACGCCGCACCAGGGCCTCCAGCCGCGCCGCGAGTTCGGAAAAAGCAAACGGCTTGGTCAGATAGTCGTCGCAGCCGGCCTTGAGCCCGCGCACTCTCTCGTCCGTGGCCGACAGCGCGCTGAGCACCAGCACCGGCGTCTGCTTGCCCATGGAGCGCAGCGCCTGCAGGATCTGCAGCCCGTCAAAGCCGCCGGGCAGCATGCGGTCGAGGATGATGACGTCCCAGCTCTCGCCCACGGCCTGGGCAATGCCTTGCACGCCGTCGCCGCAGACGCTGACATGGGCCCCTTGCTGGCGCAGACCTTCAGCGATGTAACGCGCATTGAGCGCATCGTCTTCGATGATGAGGTAGCGGTACATGCGGTGTCTGTCTCTGGCCGTGGGAGGACAGACACTATAAGCCGTTGCCTGCACCATCTGCAGCGGCCGCGCTCAGGGCTGCAGCTGCGGCAGATCGCCGCTGGCCAGACGCACCTCCCATTCGGCATCCAGCATGTCCTTGACCAGCTCCAGATGCTCGAGCCTGTGCTCATTGATGGACCCCAGCGCGTCGATGAGCTCCAGAATCGTGCCCTTG
The DNA here is from genome assembly GCA_019236485.1 of Comamonas sp. GTDB lineage: Bacteria > Pseudomonadota > Gammaproteobacteria > Burkholderiales > Burkholderiaceae_C > Comamonas. Next base: position 4,264 of record JAFAIY010000398.1, read on the forward strand.
CCCAGCTTGTAGGCGTCCTGCGCCATCTGCTGCAGGGGCGCGATCTGCGCCAGGCCTTCTTTTTCGTAATCCTGCACGGCACTGCGGCGCAGCGCCAGCTGCTGCAGCGCGCGCTGCAGCTCAGACTGCGCGGCCAGCATGGCGGCATCGCGGCGCAGCTCGGCCTGATCGGCCTCGACCTTGGCGCGGTCTATGGCGCCCTGGCGGCGGTCGAACAGCGGAATCTCCACGTTCACGCCCAGCTGGTTGAAATTGCCGTCCACGCTGTTGCGGATGCGCGCCACGCCCACGGTCGGCGTGGGCAATGCCTCGCGCTGCTCCAGCTTGATCTTCTGGCGCGCGCGCTCCAGCTCGGCCTGTGCGGCGCGCAGCGTCGGCAGCCGGGTCTGAGCGCTGTTCCAGAGCTGGTCGTAACCGGGCTGCATACGGGTGTCGGCGGCCTGCAGGCTGCCGGCCACGCGCACCTGCCACTGCGGCATGGCAGCAATGCCGGCCGCACGCGCGGCCGCATCCTGCAGCGCGGCCTGAGCCTTGCTGACCTGCATGCTCATCTGGGCCTGCTGCAGGTTCAGGCGCGCGCCGTCATAGCGGCTGCGCGTGCCGGCCTCGATCTGGCCTTTGACGATGCGCCCGGCCTTGTCCAGCTCGTCCTGCGCGGCCTGCCAGAGCTTGTAGCGCTGCTGCGCCACCAGCAG
>JAFAIY010000410.1 GCA_019236485.1 Comamonas sp.
TTCATAGGGTTGCCCCACTTCTTCCAGCGCCCAACGCACACGCATGTCGTGGGCCAGCGCCTCGCCCTCCGCGGGTGATTGAGCAAAGGTGGTGCCGATTGGAGTCATTGGCATGCTCCCGAGAATCCGTAACGACTCACACTAGCACTGCCGTCATAGCAGCAGGGTTACGGCATGTGGTCCACCTTGCAGAATGTCGCAAGCTGACAGGCCTTGAATGCCGGCCCACGGTTCCAGCCGGCGCCACCGACAGACCGAAAGCCGGGTATCACGCTCTTCCTCGATGGTGCTGCGGGTCGCCGCCGCCGCGTCCCCTTCATGCGAACGGGACAGCGACAAGCGCCCACTACCAGAACCCAATCGCAGGCGTGCGACGCTTACCGCACCGTCGCGCTTACTGACCGATCTGTCTGCCGACCGCGTTCTCCTGCTGATTCAGCACGCGCTGTTCCGGCTTGGTGATGTGACCGCCGTTCTGCGCTGCCATCTCGCGCTCTTCCCGACGGATATTGCGGTCGTCGCGATGCAGTTGCGCTGCTTGCGCATGCGACATCTCGCCTTCCTTCACTTCGTTGTGGATGCGACGGTTCTGGTTTGCGAGACGCTGGTTCACCTCTTCGCGGCGCGGGTGGTTCTTTTGCCACGGCGTTTCGGCGAAGGCGGTACCGGTCAGCACCGATATCAGCGTGGCGGCAATCGCGAATTTGCGGGTGAGAGATCGCATATGTGTTCTCCTGTCGTTGCGCGGAGGAATTTCCGGCGCTTGCTTCATAACTGATAGCGCGCGAGAGGTGTTGACGGTCGACCTGTATCGTTTGTGAGCAATTATTACGCGAGTCGCAGGGAAAGTGCGAGCCAAAGCGCGACCTCAGTGCCTTGTGCGAGATTGAGGCAAACCAGAGCGTCTTGCACCAGGGCGGCTAAGGCCTGATGAGCTTGGCAACCGCAGATGCGCCTGGGCCATTGTCTAGAGCCAGGTACCGAATCAGGCTGTGTCGGTCGGCCTCTGTTCGTTGCTGCGACAAAAAACGTTTCCCGCACAGGTTGTCTATATCCATCTCGAAACCAATGAGTCGTGCCGCCACAGTTTCCAAAAACTCAGGATTCGCATGCGATGGAGACCATGGCTCCGCGCGATGTGCTTCTTGGGCGCGGGTGAGAGCGTCCAGGTGCTCGCGCATCCACAAGGGATCCTCGATAAAGCGCAAGACTCCTTGTGCCAGCATTGCAACATAGTTCCAACTGGGCACGTTGCGACCGCTCCTCTGCCCGTTGACGTACCACCTTGGAGAAATATAGGCGTTTGGGCTTTGAAAAATAGCCGTTACGGCCTTGATGCCGCTGTGCCCTACGGCCAGATGGTGTGCCAGGCTTGCGTGACCAGCCAGCCGCCCTAACGACCCGGTGTTAACCAGAAGTAGAGGCAAGAGATTGACCTCCATCTCCCCTTCACTGTGCGCCACCAAGGTCGCAAGCGAGTAATCGCGCATGACTTGATGCATCTCATGCACCTCAGGCATCGAAAACAGCGGCTGTATGTACATGTACTGTGGTCTCCATTGAACACAGCGCCCAGTGTCAGGCTGCGGCCCTGAACCGAAAGCCGCCTCAGTGCCAGCCGTCACGCGATACGGCCAAGCCCAGGCACCATCCAAAGAGAGTGCTTTGACTGCCAACATGGAACTGATCTTGCCCCCGTAGTTCCGGACACCGTCCAGTCGCTAAGTTAGCCCTGATGGGTGGGGTGATTCTGCCGTCGTCGGAACTCCCTGGGCGACATCATCTTCAAACTCGAATGCGGGTGGATCTCGTTGAAGTGCTCGAATGCACCCGGCAGTTGCGCCAGCACCGTCGGCGCATCACGCAGGTCCATGCGGCTCATGTAGTCGCGCTTGAAGGTGTTCACGAAGCTCTCGGCCATGCCGTTGCTCTGCGGGCTACACACGGGCGTGTTGATCGGCTTCAGGCCCAGCGATCTAGCAATGCCACGCGTCTCGTGCGCGATGTAGGCGCTGCCGTTGTCGGTGAGGAACTCCAATTCACGCTCCAGAGGCACGGCTTCAACCGTGCCAAAGCGCCGCTCCACGGCCTCCACCAGCATGTCGCGCACAGGCTCTCCTGCAAGTCCCTTGCCCTCCCAAGCTCGCCAGGCCAGGATCTCCCGGTCGCAGCAGTCCTTGGCGAAGGTGGCTGTGACCGTCTCGCCCGAATCGCACTT
>JAFAIY010000417.1 GCA_019236485.1 Comamonas sp.
AGCGGCGCCACGGGTGCCTGGCTCAAGGAAAAACAGGGCGAGCATTCGGTGGCCATCAATGTCGGCGGCATCAAGACGCCCGGCGATTTCCTCAATGTGCGCATCTTCGAGTTCGGCGCCGATGGCCGCATCCTGTCCCAGATCAACGCCCAGGCGGCCCAGGTCGACGAAGACAACGGCCAATGGCTGCTGCAGGGCGTGCAGGCCACGCAACTCAGCCAGGATGGGACGAAGACCAAGCTCAGCCGCATCAACGAAGCCACGCTGAACTGGCCCACCAAGGTCACGGCGGCCATGGTTTCGGGGGCTTTGCTCAACCCCGACCGCATGACCACGATTGCGCTGTTCCAGTTCATCCGCCATCTGCAGGCCAACGGCCAGGCCGCGCAGAAGTACGAGATCGAGTTCTGGCGCAAGGTCTTCTACCCGCTCAGCTGCCTGGTGATGGTGGTGCTGGCCCTGCCTTTTGCCTATCTGCATTTCCGCTCGGGCGGCATCACCGCCTATGTGTTCGGCGGCGTGATGGCCGGCATCAGCTTCTTCCTGCTGAACAATGTGTTCGGCTATATCGGCACGCTGCAGAGCTGGTGGCCGTGGCTGGCGGCCGCGGCTCCGGGCATGCTGTACACGGCCTTGTCGCTGTCGGCCTTTGGCTGGCTGGTGCTCAGGCGCTAGGACCATGCAGGACCCGGCCTCCTCCGCGGCCATCCGGCCCGGCCTGATTCTGCTGGCCCACGGCTCCCGGGACCCGCTGTGGCGCCAGCCCATTGAAGCCGTGCAGCTTGCGGTGCAGGCCATGCAGCCCGGCCTGCCCTGCCTCAGCGCCTATCTGGAGGCCTGCGCCCCCGATCTGGCCACGGCGGCGCAGACGCTGATCGCCCAGGGCAGCAACCACCTGACCGTGCTGCCGCTGTTCCTGGGAACGGGCAAGCATGCGCGCGAAGACATTCCGCGCCTGCTCGAAGCGCTGCGCCAACAGCATCCGCAGTGCCGGTTTACGTTGCAGACCGCGGCCGGCGAGAATCCCAGGGTGACAGCCCTGCTGGCCCAGCTGGCCATAGAGGCCGCGGCGTCCGACGCACCCGCAAACATACAAATTCAAGATAAAAAATAGCTTCTTTAGATAAATGAAGCATAATGATGCAAGTTCTTAGTCCATGCCGTCATGAACCTGCATCAATTTCGCTTCGTCCAGGAAGCCGCGCGCCGCAACCTCAACCTCACCGAGGCGGCCAAGGCCTTGCACACCTCCCAGCCGGGCGTTTCCAAGGCCATCATCGAGCTTGAAGAGGAACTGGGCATAGATATCTTCGCCCGCCACGGCAAGCGCCTCAAGCGCATCACCGAGCCCGGCCAGGAAGTCATCAAAAGCATAGAGCTCATCATGCGCGAGGTGGGCAACCTCAAGCGCATAGGCGAGCAGTACAGCGCCCAGGACAGCGGCACGCTCAGCATCGCCACCACCCACACCCAGGCCCGCTATGTGCTGCCGCCGGCCGTGGCGCGGCTGCGCGACATGTATCCCAAGGTCACCATCAGCCTGCACCAGGCCACGCCCGCCGAAGTGGCGCGCATGGTGATAGACGAGGTGGCCGAGATCGGCATGGCCACCGAATCCCTGGCCGACTACCCGGACCTCGTGACCCTGCCCTGCTATGAGTGGCAGCATGTGCTGGTGCTGCCCACCGGCCATCCGCTGGCGCAGAAGGAGCGCGTCACGCTGGAAGACATTGCGCAGGAAGCCTTGATCACCTACCACCCGTCCTTCACGGGGCGCGGCAAGATCGATCATGCTTTCGCGATGCGCCGCCTGTACCCGCATATCGTGCTCGAGGCCATAGACGCCGACGTGATCAAGACCTATGTGCGCCTGGGCCTGGGCATAGGCATCGTGGCCGAGATGGCCATGCGCGACGATCCCGTCAACGACCTGGTCGTGCGCCCCGTAGGCCATCTGTTCGGCACCAGCGTGGCCCGCGTGGCCATCAAGCGCGGCGCCTATCTGCGCAACTTCGTCTACAAGTTTGCCGAGCTGCTCAGCGACCGCCTCTCGCGCGATCTCATCATGCGCGCCATGAACGGCAGCGTGGACGATTTCGGGCTCTGATTTTCCAGGCGCGGGGCCGGCCGGCCCCGTCCATGCATTGCAAGACCATCGTGACTCCGAACTTTCCCAGCAAGCTGCCCCATGTGGGCACCACCATCTTCACCGTGATGTCGGCGCTGGCCGCCGAACACCAGGCCGTCAACCTGGGTCAGGGCTTCCCCGATTTCGGCTGCGACCCCAGGCTGCTGGACGCCGTGGACCAGGCCATGCGCACCGGCCACAACCAGTACCCGCCCATGGCGGGCTGGCCCGCGCTGCGCGAGGCCGTGGCCGCCAAGATCGAGACCCTGCACGGTCGCCGCTATGACGCGGGCAGCGAGGTCACGATCACGGCCGGCGCCACGCAGGCGATCCTCACGGCCATTCTGGCCTGCGTGCACAAGGGCGACGAGGTCATCGTGCTCGATCCCTGCTACGACAGCTATGTGCCGAATATCGAGCTGGCCGGCGGCGTGGCCGTGCGCGTGCCTCTGACGCCTGGCAGCTTCCGTCCCGACTTTGCGAAGATCGCCGCGGCCATCACGCCGCGCACGCGCCTGTTGATCATCAACAGCCCGCACAACCCCAGCGCCACCATCTGGACCGACGCCGAGATGCGCGAGCTCGAGGCGCTGCTGGCTCCCACCAATGTGCTGCTGATCAGTGACGAGGTGTATGAGCACATAGTCTACGATGGTGCACAGCACCTGAGCAGCGCCCGCTACCCGGGCCTGGCCGAGCGCGCCTTCATCGTCTCCAGCTTTGGCAAGACCTACCATGTCACGGGCTGGAAGGTCGGCACCGTGGCCGCACCCGCCGCGCTCACGGCGGAGTTCCGCAAGGTCCACCAGTTCAATGTGTTCACCGTGAACACGCCCATGCAGGCGGGCCTGGCCCAATACATGCAGGACCCGGCCCCCTATCTGAATCTCTCGGCCTTCTACCAGGCCAAGCGCGATCTGTTCATCGGCGGCCTGCAGGGATCGCGCCTGAAGCTGCTGCCGACGGCCGGCACTTATTTTCTCTGCGCCGACATCTCCTCGGTCTCCGAGCTCAACGAGGCCGATTTCTGCCAGTGGCTGGTCAAGGAAGTCGGCGTGGCCGCGATTCCACTGTCGGCCTTCTATGGCGACGGCTTTGATCAGCGCGTGGTGCGCTTCTGCTTTGCCAAGAAGGACGAGACCCTGGTCGAAGCCGCCGCGCGCCTGCGCAAGCTCTGAGCCCGGCTGAATATAAAAGGAGCGCCTACCGTGCTCCTTTTCTCATTTCTGGGCAGATTTCAGGCTGAACTGCCTGTCAGTCCTGCGCCGGCAGCTAGCGATTTGCATCCGGCACCATTGCCATCAGTCCAGCGCGGCCAGGCGCCTCAGGGTCAGCGCGGCCCCGAGCACAATGCCGGCGACGGCCACAAAGCTGCCGAGACTGAACATGGACATCGCGCTGATGCCCTGGCCCACGGTACAGCCCATGGCCGTCACGCCGCCCATGCCCATCAGCACGGCGCCGAGCAGGTGGCGCGCCAGGTCCTGGGTATCCGCAAAGCCCTGCCAGCGGAAATCGCGGCGCCACAGCGCATGGGCCAGGCTGCCCAGCACCATGCCCAGCACCGAGGCTATGCCCCAGGTCAGCACCTTGCTCTTGTCGCTGAAGAACATCAGCCAGTCCAGGGTATGGGCCACCGGGGTCACAAAGCTGAAAGCCTCTATGCGCCCGCTATAGGTCGTCGCATA
>JAFAIY010000338.1 GCA_019236485.1 Comamonas sp.
CAAGCTGCGTCCGCGCGAGACCGTCTCCCAAGGCCTGGCCTCGGCTCCGGCCGCCTTCCTGGGCCTGCTCAAGGGCAAGAACTTTGGCAAGCAGCTTGTGAAACTCACCCCTTGAGGCGCTGCGCGCCTTCCCCCTCTCTCGCTTCGCGGGAGGGGGACGATGCCTTCGCCGCGAGGCGGCTCTTGCTCGGCATCTCTGGTTTGGACCGTGCCTGTTCCAAGTGCAGTGCATCAAAAATACGGAGACATGGATGATTACAAATTTCAAGGGAAAGACGGCGGTGCTGACGGGCGCAGGCTCGGGCTTTGGCCTGGAGTGCGCGCGCATAGGCGCGGCCAGGGGCATGAATCTGGTGCTGGTCGATGTGCAGCAGGAAGCGCTGGACAAGGCCGAGGCCGAACTCAAGGCCGCGGGCGCCAAGGTGCTGGCGCGCAAGGTCGATGTGTCGGATGCGGCGCAGATGGAGCGGCTCGCGGCCGAGGTCAAGGCGACTTTCGGTGCGCCGCATTTTGTGTTCAACAACGCGGGAGTGGGCGCGGGCGGCCTGATCTGGGAAAACTCCGTGGCCGACTGGCAATGGGTGCTGGGCGTCAACGTCTGGGGCGTGATCCATGGCGTGCGCCTGTTCACCCCCATGATGCTGGAGGCCGCCAAGGCCGATCCTGGCTACGAGGGGCATATCGTCAACACCGCCAGCATGGCGGGCCTGCTGGCGCCGCCCAATATGGGCATTTACAACGTCAGCAAGCATGCGGTGGTGTCGCTGACCGAAACCCTGTACCAGGATCTGGCCCTGGTCTCCGACCAGGTCAGTGCCAGCCTGCTATGTCCGTTCTTCGTGCCCACGGGCATAGTTCATAGCGAGCGCAATCGCCCGCAAGGCCTGGAAGCGCAGCCGTTGACCGCAAGCCAGAAGATAGGCCAGGCCATGACCGACAAGGCCGTGGGCGCGGGCAAGGTCACGGCCGCCGAGGTGGCGCAAAAGGTGTTCGATGCCGTGGCTAGTGGCCAGTTCTATATCTACAGCCACCCGCAGGCCCTGGGCTCGGTGCAGGTGCGCATGGAAGACGTGGTGCAGGGCCGCAACCCCACGGATCCGTTTGCCCACAAGCCCGAGCTGGGCGCCAGCCTCAAGGCCGCGCTGCGCGCGGGCTGAGTATCGGACCTGGCCCGGATTTACTGGGCCTGGCCCAGCTCCTGCGCTGAGGCCGGGCGCACCAGGCGCAGCAGCAGCGCATTGCCCTTGCCCATATCGGGCGTGGCCTGCAGCGTGTCGGTATTCACGGCCCAGGCCTGCTGGGCTGACAGGCTGGAGAGGTCGCTGGAGCGGTTGACCTGGCTGTAGTTGTAGTTGTTCAGGCGCTGCGAGTTGACGGCGGCCGTGGCCGTCCAGTGCCAGTCGCGCGGCGCATTGGGAAAGAGCTCGGGGTTCAGTCCCTTGCTGTTGCGGTCCAGCAGGCGCTTGAGCTCGTTCACGCGCGGCAGCCGCCAGGCCTGGCCGTCGGCCTTGCCGCGTTCGACGGCATGGGCCTGGGCCTGCTTGTAGGTAAAGGTATCGGCGGCTCCGGTGCAGCTTTTGCCGCTCCAGCTCATGCCTTCGGCGCAGCGCGGCCAGGCCAGCTTGGCGCGGGTGTCTATCACCATCTGGCCGTCGGGCGAGAGCTGGAACGGTGCGGCGGGCGCCGGGCTTTGCGCGAGCGCCGGCCCGGCCAGCAGGGCCGTCAGCATCAGCACGGAAAATTTGCGGTGTGGGGCGTGAATGGTCTTGCTCACAACGATGTCGGACTGAGGTGTGGATAGCGATTGTGCGCCCCCGCCAGGCTTTTGTTGCCGCGATGACGGCAGGGAAGGCAGCACTGTTGGCGGGACTCGGGCCAGCACGGTGGTTTTGTACGGACAAAAGCGGTGCGGGCTCAGCACGAAAATCCAGTTACCATGACAATCGTGCATCTATGCAAGCTTCTGTTTCCCTGCGTCTGGTCCTGATTCTCGGCCTGTTGTCGGCCATAGGCCCTTTTGCCATCGATATGTATCTGCCCGCGCTGCCCCAGATCGGCAGCAGCCTGGGCGCTCAGGTCGGGGCGGTGCAAGCCAGCCTGACCGCTTTCTTTCTCTCCATAGGCGTAGGCCAGCTGCTGTACGGCCCGGTCTCGGACATGGTGGGCCGCAAGCCGCCGTTGTACTTCGGCCTGACCGTGTTTGCGCTGGCCAGCGTGGGCTGCGCTCTGGCGCCCAGCATCGAGACCCTGGTGGCTTTCCGCCTGGTGCAGGGCCTGGGCGCCGCCGCCTGCATGGCCGTGCCGCGCGCCGTGGTGCGCGACCTGCATACCGGCCATGCGGCGGCGCGCATGATGTCGCTGCTGATGCTGGTGTTCAGCGTCTCGCCCATTCTGGCGCCCCTGGCCGGCAGCGGCGTGATTGCCGTGGCCGGCTGGCGTGCCGTGTTCTGGGTGGTGGCCGTGGCCGCCGTGCTGGGCCTGATTGCCACCTGGCGTGGCGTGGAGGAAACCCGCGGCGCCGAGGCGCGGCTGGACAGCAGCCTGGGCGGCGCGCTCAAGGCCTATGTGCGCCTGCTTGGCGACCGGCACTATCTGGGCCTGGTCTTCATCGGCGGCAGCGCCATGGCCGGATTTTTCGTCTATCTGGCCGGCTCGCCTTTTGTGCTCATCGATTACTACGGCCTGTCGTCGACCCAGTACAGCATGGCCTTCGCGCTCAACTCCATCGCCTTCATAGGTGCGGCCCAGTTCACGGGCCGGCTGGGCCAGCGCTTCGGACTGGTCAAAGTGGTCAAGGCGGCGGCCTCGGCCTCGGGCGTGGTCATGGCCTCCTTGCTGGCCTATTACCTGCTGGGCGGCGAGAAGCTGTCCGTGCTCATCGCCCTGTATTTCCTGGCCAGCGCACTGATGGGCCTGGTGATTCCCACAACCTCGGTGCTGGCGCTGGAGGAGCATGGCGAGATCGCGGGCACGGCCTCGGCCTTGCTGGGCACGCTGCAGATGCTGGCGGGCGCGGCCGCCATGCAGATCGTCGGGCATTTTTCCAACGGCAAGCCCCTGCCCATGGTGGTGGGCATGGCCACGGGCGCCCTGGTAGGCGTGGCCCTGACCTGGCTGACCCTGGGCGGCCGCCATGGAGCCAAGCATGCTTGAGGACGGCGGCAAGACTGAGAGCCCGGCCGTCGACGGCCTGCCCGCCGGTGCGCGCGGCCAGGCCATGTTGGTCATCATTCTGGGACTCACGCTGTCGGTGCTGGACAGCAGCATCGTCAACCTGGCTCTGCCTGCGATCGCGCGCGAGCTGCAGGCCAGCTCGGCGCACACGCTATGGGTGGTCAATGCCTATCAGCTGGCGGGGCTGGTGCTGCTGCTGCCGCTGGCGGCGCTGGGCGAGCGCCTGGGTTATCGCCGCATCTATCTGGTGGGCATGATCGTATTTGTGCTGGCATCGGTGGGCGCCATGCTGGCCGATTCGCTGGCGACGCTGATCGCGGCGCGCGTCTTCCAGGGGATTGGCGCCTCGGGGGTGATGAGCGTGAATGCGGCCCTGGTGCGCCTGACCTATCCACGCTCCATGCTGGGCCGGGGCATGGCCGTCAATTCGCTGGTGGTGGCCACCTCGTCCATGGCCGGTCCTTCGGTGGCAGCGGCCATTCTGTCCGTGGCCGACTGGCCCTGGCTGTTCGCCATCAATGTGCCCCTGGGCCTGTACACGCTGTGGCTGGGCCGCCGCTCGCTGCCGACCAACCCCGCAGCCAGCGCAAGCCGCGAGCCCATCGCACCGCTGGACGTGCTGCTCAATATCCTGATGTTCACGCTGCTGTTCCTGGGCGGCGAGCAGCTGGGCGTGCACCTGGGTCGGCCCGAGGGGGGCAGCAGCTCTCTGCCATCGGGCTGGTGGCTGCTGGGCGCGGGTGTGCTGGTGGGCTTTGTCTATCTGCGCCGTCAGTGGCACAAGGCGGCGCCGCTGTTCCCCGTGGACCTGCTGCGCATTCCCGTGTTTGCGCTGTCCATGTGCGGCTCGGTATCGGCCTTCTGCGCGCAGATGCTTTCCTATCTGGCCCTGCCGTTTCTGCTGCTGGAGGCGCGCGGCCTCTCGCCCATGGAGGCCGGCATGCTGATCACGGCCTGGCCGCTGGCCACCATGCTCACGGCGCCGATAGCTGGCCGGCTGATAGGTCGCTATCCCGACGGCCTGCTTGGCGGCATAGGCATGGCCATGTTTGCCTGCGGGCTGTGGCTGTTGGCGGCCATGCCCGTGGATGTGGCCCACTGGGACATGGTCTGGCGCATGCTGCTGGCCGGCAGCGGGTTCGCGCTCTACCAGTCGCCCAACAACCACACCATCGTCACCTCGGCGCCGCTGGCGCGCAGCGGTGCGGCCGGGGGCATGCTGAGCTCGGCGCGCATGACGGGCCAGACCCTGGGCGCGGTGATACTGGGCACTATTTTTGCAGTCTCCGGCGGGCATGGCGGACATGCCGAAGTACTGGCCCTGTCGATTGCAGGCGGCTTTGCGGCGCTGGCCGGCCTGTTCAGCAGCCTGCGCCGGTCGCCGGCCGCACATTCGCGGGAATAGACGCCAGATCCGGGTATGACGCTTGCCTATCAAGCGCCAGTTGCTATCAAAGGCGGAGTTTTCCAGCGCCGCTCTCTAGTCCGCTATGAGTAGGAAGAGCAGCCCGGCCCTGGCTACAGTCAAGCCGGGTGAGCAGGGCGCGGCCAGCCTCGGTGTCGCTCGCACCCGGGCATTCCCTGTACGGCCTTGCCGGCATATTGTTGCGCGCATGACTGCTTTACATTTGGGAAATATTGCGGTTGCAAAATATTGACGAGTTACCTAGTTTCATCTTGTTCCAACATATGAAGATCGATCTGCCCGCTTCGCTGAGCCCGCGCCGCAAGGCGCATTTTTCTTATCCGCCCAGCGCCAGCCCGCAGTCGACGGCCCTGCCGCGCTGGACTCTGGCGCTGGCGGGCATTCTGGTGGCTGCGACCCTGGCCGGCTGCTCCAAATCCGAGGCCGAGCAAAAAGCCGCGCCCAAGCCCGAGCCGCAGGTGGGGGTGGTGACGCTGCAGGCGCAGCACCAGCAGCTGGATGTGAGCCTGCCGGGCCGCACCCGGGCTTTTCTGACCGCGGAGGTCAGGCCCCAGGTCTCGGGCATCATCCAGAAGCGCTTGTTTACCGAAGGCACCCAGGTCAAGCAGGGTCAGCAGCTCTATCAGATCGACGCCGCGTCGCTGAAGGCCGCCGAAGCCAGCGCCGCCGCTGCCGTGGCCAAGGCCGAAGCCAGCCAGCGCACGCAGGCGGCCACGGCCCGCCGCAATGCGGAGCTGGTCAAGATCGACGCCATCAGCAAGCAGGCTTTTGACGAAAGCCAGGCGGCTGCGGCCCAGGCCCAGTCCGATGTGGCCGTGGCCAAGGCCAATCTAGAGACCGCGCGCATCAATCTCAAGTACGCGCGCATAGAAGCGCCCATAGGCGGGCGCATCGCGCTGTCCACGGTGACTCCGGGCGCGCTGGTGACCGCCAACCAGACCAATGCGCTGACCACCATCGTGCAGCTGGACCCCATCTATGTGGACTTCACCCAGTCCAGCTCGGACCTGATGCAGCTCAAGCGTGACCTGGACTCGGGACGCCTGCAGAAGGTGGAAGGCAACAAGGTGCCGGTGCGCATCGTGCTCGATGACGGCAGCGAATACCCGCAGCAGGGCCGGCTGGAGTTTGCGGGCGTGATCGTCAACGACACCACGGGCACGCTGACGCTGCGCGCCCAGGTGCCCAACCCCGACGGCATGCTCATGCCCGGCATGTATGTGCAGGCCAAGCTGCCCACGGCACTGGCGCCTGATGCGCTGCTGGTGCCCCAGCAAAGCGTGACGCGCGACCTGGCCGGCAATCCGAATGTGATGGTGGTCAAGCAGGGCGAGGTCGCGGAAAAGCGCCAGGTGGAGCTGGACCGTGCCGTGGGCGCGTTCTGGCTGCTCAAGTCGGGTCTGAAATCCGGTGAGCGCGTGATGGTCGACGGCTTCCAGCGCATCAAGCCCGGCGACAAGGTCAAGACCGTGGAAGTGGACCTGAAGGCCAGGGCCGAGCGCAAGAGCGTGCGCGGCGAGCCGCCCGTGCAGGCCGCGGCCGATGCACCGGCCGCCGTTGCGAAGTAAGGACAGGGCACGCACATGGCTCAGTTCTTCATCAACCGGCCCATTTTTGCCTGGGTCATCGCCATCGTCATCATGCTGGCCGGGGCACTGTCGATCTCGACCCTGCCGCTGGAGCAGTACCCCGACATCGCGCCGCCGCGGGTGACGATCTCCTCCCAGTACACCGGGGCCTCGGCCGAGACCGTGGAAAACTCGGTCACGCAGATCATCGAGCAGCAGATCAAGGGCATCGACAACATGCTCTACATGAGCTCGACCAGCGATGCCTCGGGCCGCTCCCGCACCACGCTGACCTTTGCCCCGGGCACGAACATAGACGTGGCCCAGGTGCAGGTGCAGAACAAGCTGCAGGCCGCCATGAACCGCCTGCCCGATGCCGTGAAAAGCCGGGGCGTGTTCGTGAACAAGGGCGGACAGGATTTCCTCGTCACCTACAGCTTTTATTCGCTGGACCCCGAGGTCACCGATGTGGCCATAGGCGACTACCTCAACAGCAATCTGGTGGACGTGATCGGCCGGCTCGAAGGCGTGGGCGACATCAACGTCTTCGGCTCGCCCTATGCGATGCGCATCTGGATGGACCCGGCCAAGATGGAGAAGTACGCGCTGATGCCGTCCGACTTGGTCAACGCGCTCAATTCGCAGAACGCCCAGGTTTCGGCGGGACAGCTGGGCGCGCTGCCGGCCGTCAAGAACCAGCAGCTCAACGCCACCATCACGGCGCGTACCAAGCTGCAGACGCCCGAGGAGTTCCGCTCCATCGTGCTCAAGTCGGCCACCGATGGCTCGGTGGTCACCATGGGCGATGTGGCACGCGTGGAGCTGGCCGCCGATCTGCTGACCGTGCAGGCCAAGCTCAACGGCATGCCCGGCGCAGGCATGGGCGTGATCCTGGCCGACGGCGCCAACGCCATGAGGGTGGCCGATGCCGTGGCTGCCAAGCTGGCCGAGCTCAAGCCCTATTTCCCCAACAAGATCGACTATTTCGTGAGCTCGGACTCCACGCCTTTTGTGCGCGCCTCGATTCACGAGGTGGTCAGCGCCCTGGGCGAGGCCATGGTGCTGGTGGTGATCGTGATGTTCATCTTCCTGCAGAACTTCCGCGCCACGCTGATCCCCGCCATTGCCGTGCCCGTGGTGCTGCTGGGCACTTTCGGTGTGCTGGCGGCCGCGGGCTATTCCATCAATACCCTGACCATGTTCGGCATGGTGCTGGCCATCGGCCTGCTGGTGGACGATGCGATCGTGGTGGTGGAGAACGTCGAGCGCGTGATGCACGAGACCGGCAAATCGCCCAAGGAGGCGACCCGCCAGTCCATGAAGGAGATCACCTCGGCGCTGGTGGGCATTGGTGTGACGCTGTCCGCCGTGTTCGTGCCCATGGCGTTTTTCGGCGGCTCCACAGGCGTGATCTACCGCCAGTTCTCCATCACCATCGTGGCCGCCATGGCGCTGTCGGTGTTTGTGGCCCTGACCCTGACCCCCGCTCTGTGCGCGACCATCCTCAAGGCCCCCGAACATGGTGGCGAGGGCCATGAGCGCCCGGTGCGCGGCGGCCTGCTGGGGCTGAACGACCGCTTCTTCAACTGGTTCAACCACAGCTTCGATGCGACCGCCGCGCGCTACCAGGGCTCGGTCGGCTATATCCTGCGCCGCGCCAAGCGCATGATGCTGATCTTTGTGGCCATCTGCGGCGCCGTGTGGCTGCTGATGGCGCGCCTGCCCACCTCCTTCCTGCCCGACGAGGACCAGGGCTTTGTGTATGTGAGCGTGAATCTGCCCTCCGGCGCCTCGGATGCGCGGCTGCAGGATGTGCTGGATCAGGTGCGCGATTATCTGGTCAAGCAGCCCGAGGTCATCAGCTTCAACCAGGTTTCGGGCCTCAATGGCGACCAGAGCTCGGCGCGCGGCTTTGTGCGCCTCAAGCCCTGGGCCGAGCGCCCGCTGGCCTCGCAGTCCTCGGCCGCCGTGGCCCACCGTGCGACCAAGGACCTGGCTTCTATCCGCGATGCCCGCGTGTTCGTGATGAACCCGCCCGCCGTGCGGGGCCTGGGCGCGAATGCCGGCTTCAACTTCATGCTCAAGGATGTCAACGGCATGGGGCACCAGGCCCTGCTGGCGGCGAGCAAGCAGGTCGAGGAGGCCGCGCGCAAGCGCCCCGAGCTGACCGCCGTGCGCAGCACCAATCTGGAGGACGCGACCGAGTTGCGGCTGGATATCGACGACCGCAAGGCCGCGGCCCTGGGACTGTCGTACACCGATATCAACAGCGTGCTCTCCAGCGCCATGGGCGGTACCTATGTGAACGACTTTCTGAACAACGGCCGGGTCAAGCGCGTCTACATCCAGGGCGATGCGCCGCACCGCATGCTGCCGCAGGACATCGCCAAGTGGACGGTGCGCAACCAGAAGGGCGAGATGGTGCCGTTCGGCGCCTTCTCCAGCAGCTACTGGGCCTATGGCTCGCCCCAGCTGGTGCGCTACAACGGTGCGCCGTCCTATGAGTTCATCGGCAGCGCCGCTCCGGGCGTGAGCTCGGGCGCGGCCATGGCCGCGGTGGAGGACATCCTCAAGCAGCTGCCCCAGGGCATTGGCTATGAGTGGACCGGCGCCTCGCTGCAGGAGCGCCAGTCGGGGGCCCAGGCTCCCATGCTGTACGCGATCTCCATCCTGTTCGTGTTCCTGTGTCTGGCCGCGCTTTACGAGAGCTGGACCGTGCCGGTGTCGGTGATGCTGGCCGTGCCGCTGGGCGTGGTCGGGGCCTTGCTGGCCACCTATGCGCGCGGGCTGACCAATGATGTGTACTTCCAGGTTGGTCTGCTGACCACGGTAGGCCTGGCGTCCAAGAACGCCATTCTGATCGTGGAGTTTGCGGTGCAGCTGCAGGAGCAGGGCCGCAGCGTGTTCGACGCCACGGTGGCCGCCGTGCGCCTGCGCCTGCGCCCAATTCTGATGACCTCCCTGGCCTTCGGCTTTGGCGTGATTCCCCTGGCCATCGGCACCGGTGCCGGGGCCGGCGGGCGCAATGCCATCGGCACGGCGGTGTTGGGCGGCATGGTGGCGTCGACCGTGCTGGGCATCTTCCTGGTGCCGGTGTTCTTCCTGCTGGTGCGCAGCTGGTTCAAGAGCCGCACGCGTCATGACGATGTGCCTGCCGTCAACAAGGAGAGCCTGGCATGAAGCGCCTGATGATGAAAACCACGGCCCTGGCCGCGGCCTGCGCCGCGCTGCTGGCCGGCTGCAATCTGGCGCCGGTCTACCAGACGCCGGCCCTGCCCGTGCCCGAGACCCTGTCCGCCGAGGTAGCGCCGCAGCCGGCCAGCGCCGAGGCGCTGCAACAGGCCCAGGCCCTGCAATGGCTGCAGTCCGCAAAGCTGCGCGAAGTGGTGGCCCTGGCCCTGACCTATAACCGCGACCTGCGCGTGGCCGTAGAGAATATCGAGAAGGCGCGCGCCCAGTACGGGATCACGCGTGCCGACCTGCTGCCGGGCATCACGGCCCAGGCCCAGGGCAATCGCTCGCGCACGGCGGGCGATCTGACCACGGCCGGTCGCGCCAATATCAGCTCGCAATACACGGCCCAGCTGGGCTTTGCCAGCTACGAGCTGGACCTCTGGGGCCGGATCCGCAACCTCAGCGAAGCGGCGCTGCAGCAGTTTCTGCAGAGCCAGGACAACCAGCGCAATGTGCAGATCGGCCTGGTCGCCGATATCGCGAACGCCTGGCTGACGCTGGCCGCCGACCAGGCCCATCTGCAGCTGGCCAGGGACACGCTGGACGGCCGCATCAAGGCCTTCGATCTGACGCGCCGCATGTATGAGCTGGGTTCGACCTCCGCGCTGGTGCTGGCCCAGAACCAGACTACGGTGGATACTGCGCGTGGCGACGTGGCCAGCTACACCTCCCAGGTGGACCGCGACCGCAATGCACTGCAGCTGCTGGTCGGCGGGCCGGTGCCCGCGCAGCTGCTGCCCACGGCACAGACCTTGATGGGGGCCGCCGAAACCACGGCGCTCAGGGCCGTGCCCGTGCCGCTGCCGTCCTCGGTGCTGCTCAAACGCCCCGATGTGCGGGCGGCGGAGCGCAATCTGCAAGCCATGAATGCGAATATCGGTGCGGCCCGTGCCGCTCTGTTCCCCACCATCACGCTCACGGGCAGCCTGGGCTCGGGCAGTACCGAGCTGGACCGTCTGTTCGGCAACAACAACGGCACCTGGAGCTTTATCCCGCTGGTCAGGCTGCCCATTTTCGATGCGGGCCGCAATCGCGCCGGGGTGCAGGTGGCCGAGAGTAATCAGCGCATTGCCGTGAGCCAGTACGAGAGGACCGTGCAGACGGCCTTCAAGGAGGTCGCGGATGTGCTGGCCGACCGCGCCCAGTGGGACGAGCGCCTGTCCGCGCAGACCAGCATGGTCACGCATACGCAAAAAGCCTTCGATCTGTCCAACGCCCGCTTCAAGGCCGGCGTGGACAACTATCTGACGGTGCTCGATGCGCAGCGCAGCCTGTATACGGCGCAGCAGACCTTGATCGGCCTGCGCCTGTCCGAGCAGCTGAACCGCGTGACCCTTTGGAAGGCCCTGGGCGGCGAGGAGGCCGCGCAGCAAGGCTGATGCTCATGACCTCCCAAACAAAAGCCGCAGCTCGAAAGACTGCGGCTTTTGTTTTGATGGCGCAAAGCGCTGTATCAACAAGCGGTTAAGCCCTGTTTGTGTGCGACGGAAGATGCCCGGCTAGGGCATCTTGAACAGCAGAGCGACCTGCAGCCGGAACAGGGTGCCGGCGTTCATCGGTACCTCGGGGTGGATGACGGTATTGTTCATCATGGCCAGCCAGAGCGGGGCGAGCAGCAACTCCGGATGCTGCACCAACTCGGGCGCCTTGAGCTCATCGCGTTTGGCGGCCAGCCGGGCGAGTCGGGTGAAATGCTCAAGCAAGGCATCATGCACGTAGCGGCGATACATCTGCGCCAGCAGCGGAAACTCCAGACCTTCCGCGACGACCAGACGTGCTGTGGCAGAGCGGCCGCTGCTGTCGATGACCTCGGCGGCGGCACCGACCGTTCGCAGCAGGTATT
>JAFAIY010000487.1 GCA_019236485.1 Comamonas sp.
CTTGCGGCATAAAACCTACACGGGAAGCTAGGCAAGTTGGCACAATGCCGGCAGCGCACAAGGGAGAAATTCATGAGTTCCACGCAGATCGGTGAGGTGGCCATGGCCGCGGCCACGCATACCCACCCCAACCAGTTCGCCTTGCTGGGGCAGCGCCGCTTTGCGCCGTTCTTCTGGACGCAGTTTGCGGGGGCCGGCAACGACAATCTGTTCAAGTTCGCCTTCACGGTGATGGTGACCTACCAGCTCAGCGTCTCGTGGCTGCCGCCGGCCATGGCGGGCCTGGTGATAGGTGCGCTGTTCACCCTGCCCTATCTGCTGTTCTCCGCCACCTCGGGCCAGTTGACCGACAAATGGGACAAGACGCGCATGTTCCGCCTGGTCAAGAACCTCGAGATAGGCATCATGCTGCTCGCGGCCTGGGGCTTTGTCTCGGCCAACGTGCCAGTGCTGCTGGGCTGTGTGTTTCTCATGGGCCTGCATTCCACGCTGTTCGGGCCCGTCAAGTTTGCCTATCTGCCCCAGGTGCTCAACGACCGCGAGCTGACCGGCGGCAACGGCATGGTGGAGATGGGCACGTTTGTGGCCATTCTGCTGGGCCAGGTGGCCGGCGGCCTGCTGATCGCCGTGCCCGAGGTCGGCCATATGCAGGTGGCCGTGGCCTGCGTGGCCGTCGCGGTCGTGGGACGCATCTGCGCGCAGTTCATTCCCCATGCGCCCGCGACGGACCCGGACCTGGTCATCAACTGGAACCCGTTCAGCGAAACCTGGCGTAACCTCCAGCTGGCCCGCCAGCAGCCCGTGGTGTTCCGCTCTCTGCTGGGCATCAGCTGGATGTGGTTCTTCGGTGCGGTGTTTCTTTCGCAGTTCCCGAGCTTTGCCAAGGAGGTCCTGCATGGCGACGAGCATGTGGCCTCGCTGCTGCTGGTGATCTTCTCGGTGGGCATAGGTATAGGCTCGCTGCTGTGCGAGGTGTTCAGCCGCCGCCAGGTGGAAATTGGTCTGGTGCCCCTGGGCGCCATAGGCATGAGCGTGTTCGCGGTGGATCTGTTCTTTGCCACGCGCTCCCTGCCGGTCTCCGAGCTGATGGGCGTGGCGGCCTTCTTCGCCGAGCACCGGCACTGGCGCGTGATGCTGGACCTGGGGCTGCTGGCGCTGTCGGCCGGCATCTACAGCGTGCCCATGTATGCGCTGATCCAGATGCGCAGCCAGCCCACGCACCGTGCGCGCATCATCGCGGCCAACAACATCCTGAATGCGCTGTTCATGATCGCCTCGGCGGTGCTGGCCGGCGCGCTGCTGGCCGCGGGCTGCAGCATTCCCCAGGTGTTTCTGATCACCGGCATTGCCAATGCCGTGGTGGCGCTCTATGTGTTCCTGCTGGTGCCCGAATATCTGCTGCGCTTCGTGGCCTGGGTCATCACGCATTTCGTCTACCGCTTCAAGGTGCGCGGCGACGAGAACATTCCGCACGACGGCCCGGCCGTGCTGGTCAGCAACCATGTGAGCTTTGTCGATGCGATCCTGCTGATGGCGGCCAGCCCGCGCCCCATCCACTTCGTGATGGACCACCGCATCTTCCAGATGCCGGTGCTGGGCTGGCTGTTCAAGCTGGCCAAGGCCATTCCCATCGCGCCGCACAAGGAAGATCCCGCCACCTATGAAGCCGCGTTCGCGCGTGCGGCCGAAGTGCTGCGCGAGGGCGATCTGCTGGCCATCTTTCCCGAGGGCGGCATCACCTCGGACGGCCAGCTCCAGCCCTTCAAGGGCGGCATCATGAAGATTCTCGATCATGCCCGCGACGACGGCCTGGAGGTGCCCGTGGTGCCCATGGCGCTGAGCAATCTCTGGGGCTCGTATTTCAGCCGCATCGAGGTGCGCGGCGGCAAGAATGTGGCCATGGTCAGGCCCATGCGCCGCGGTCTGTTCAACCGCGTGGGCCTGGACGTGGGCGAGCCCGTGGCCGCGGCGGCCGCCACGCCGGCGCTGCTGCAGGCCCGCGTGGCCGAGCTGCTGCAGCGCTGATCAGGGCTGCAGCCGGATATCCCCCATATAGGCGAGGCCGCTGCCATGGGTGTTGTCCGAGTCGGCGGAGACCGTGATGCCTATCACCGCGGGCATGCTGGCGGACTCTTCGCCAAAAGCCTGCAGATAGTCGGCCGCCAGATTGCGCTGCTCGGTGACCCACTGGCCCAGATGGGCGCTGCCGCTTTGCAGCACGATGAAGCGCAGACGGTGGGTGAAGGCGTTGTGCAGCACGCTGCCCACGGGCAGGCGGTTGTCCCAGAGATAGCACAGGGTCTCGGCGGGGATATCCTCGCCGGTGCTGATCTTGCCCAGCCGCAGCTTGGCGCGCTCGCCAAAACTCAGCTGGGATTTTTCATAGTCGAACGACACGCAGAGCTTGAGGGCCGCGTCGTCGCCGGCCCGGGTCCGGATATCGGCCTGCTCCACCAGCTGCTCCACCCGCCAGCGCCAGTGCAGCTGCAGCGCCACGGAGGGCGGCTGGTGCAGCGCATGGACCATATTGCCGTAGGCATCGTGGGTGGCGACGCGCAGCACATGTTCGCCGTTGAGCTCCACGACGCTGAAGTCCGTGGGGGCCTTGTTGGGCAGGGTCGCGAAGTGCCAGGGCGCGCCCAGCGGCCCCGTGACCATCTGGGAAAAAGCGCCTATGGCATCGCCCTGGGCCAGGCAGTGCTGGGCCAGCAGCGCCAGGGCCGCTGCGGCGCAGGCGGCGCGCGCGGGCCGGGCGCGCTTCTTGGTAGTGGTCCGCATGGTATGCCTCATGATTTTTAAAAGTTGTGGGCGCGAGATCGGTGCAAGATGCGGCAGCCGCCGGGAAAGTATCGATTCAAGCTACTTAGGGGGCCGCATTGCGCCGATTTTGACAAATCGGCTGGTGAATGCCGCCGGTGCGTAGATGATTCACCCGTCGCCGCACAAAAGCGGCGCCACACCTCAACAACAATCGGGAGCCATTTGTGATCAACGCCTTGACCTCTATCCGTACTCTTCGCCACGGCCTGTGCGCTTTCGGCGTGGCCTGCGCCCTGCTGGGCGGCGGCGCAGCCCAGGCACGCAGCGAAGCCTCGCTGGTGCTGTCCACACTGCCCGTGGCCTCGGTGGTCGCAGCGGCTACCAGCGGCGCATCGGAGACTGTCGTGGCAATTCCCCTGTTTCTTTCCGCCGCCGGCGCCTCCGTGGTGGTGGTGGCCGTGGAGCCCAGCGCCGATGGTGTGAGCTATGTGCTCAAGAACATGGCCGACGGCGCCTCGGCCGTGGTCAAGGTCTCGGGCCAGGCCGCGGGCGCGCTGTCGGTGGGCGTGGGTACGGTGGTGCAGACCAGCGCCATAGGTGCCGGCGTGATTCTTTCCACGGCGGGCAAGGTGCTGGCCTTCATCCCCAACGAAATCGGCAAGGCCTTGATGCACAACGAGCGCCTGTAAGTTCAAGCACCGAGCCGGAGATCATCCATGCACAACACCACCGTGGTTCAGGCCATGCAGCCTGCGCAGAAACATTCGAAGCCCATTCCCGACACCCTGCTGCTGGTGCTGGGCGCCGCGCTGATCGCCTGGGCGGGATCGGCCCAGGCGGGGCGCAGCTGCGAGAACAAGCCGCTGACGGCCGAGACCATGGGCAAGTCGCTGAACCTGGCCATGCGCACGGCCCAGGCGCTGGATGCCGAATACCAGAAGAACGGTACCCAGGTGGTGCTGCTCGCGCGCCAGGGCCAGGATCTGAGCAAGTACGAGCTCACCTATTCCCATTACGGCTGGGCCTACCGTACGCCCGAAGGCCCGTGGCGCGTGGCGCACAAGCTCAACGAATGCGGCACGGCCGGCGGCCATGTCTACCGTCAGGGCCTGGGCGAGTTCTTCCTCGACGACCTGTGGCGCTACGAGGCGGCCATCCAGGTGCCGACCCCGGCCGTG
>JAFAIY010000496.1 GCA_019236485.1 Comamonas sp.
TCAGGTCAGCAGATAGTCGACGGGCTTGAGCGGCGCGGGCAGCTGCGGATCGCCCAGCGACTGGCTCAGGCTGATCTCTATGCTGCGGCAGATGGTGTCCAGCGCCAGATCGTTGGCCTCCAGGCCGAAAGGCTCTTCCAGCTCGTCGCCCAGGGCATCGAGGCCGTAGAAGGTGTAGGCGACGATGGCCACCACGAACGGCGTCATGAAACCCGTGATGTCCACCAGGCCGAAAGGCAGCAGAAAGCAGTACAGATGGGCCGTGCGGTGCAGCAGCAAGGTGTAGGAAAACGGAATCGGCGTGTTGCGTATGCGCTCGCAGGAGGCGGCGGCGGCCGTCATTCCGTTGAGGGTCTTGTCCACCGCGGCGGCCAGGCAGGGGTCGATGCGCTTTTCCCGCACGCACAGGCCCAGGTCCTGACCCATGGCCTGCATGACGGCGTCGGTGCGCAGGTTCAGCGGCAGCTGCTGCAGGCGCTGCCATTCGGCATGGGTCAGCCAGTGTTCGGCCGCCACATCGTCTTTGAGGCCACGCAGCTGCGCGCGCAGTGCATGGGCGAAGGCCACGGCCCGGTGCACCATGCGCACGCGCACATCGTTGGCGCGCTGGCGCGGGTCTATGGGGTGGTCGGACTCGATCAGGCTCTGGCACTGGCGCGCTAGCGTGCGTGCATAGATCACGATCTCGCCCCAGAGCTTGCGCCCTTCCCAGTAGCGCGCATAGGCCGTGTTGTTGCGAAAGCCCAGAAAGATCGCCAGCGGCAGGCCGATCAGCGTGAACGGAATCGGCGTGACCGGAATCTTGGTGTGGAACAGCATGCCGTGGGCCACGGTGACGATGATGGCCAGCACGATGTTGACGGCCAGCACGGCCTTGATGCGCTGGAGCACCGAGCCCCGCACAATCCACAGCAGCTTGAAGCCTGAAGGACGGTCTCTGACGATCATGGCATGCAACACAAGGGTAAACCCGGTATTTCACCATGAAGCAGAGCGGCTTTGGACGACTTCCGAACAATATTGCCTAGGACGATCCCTAGGAATCCGGCGTCAGGCCGAGGCCAGAGCAAAGAAGAGCCCTGCCTTGCGGGGCTTGGCGCTGGGGAACGGCTCAGGCCGGCTGCAGACTGGCGGCACTCACGCGCTGGGCCAGGCGCAGACGGCTGATGAAGCCGATCTGGCGCAGGGCTTCGGCAAACTCCTGCTCGGTGCCGCGCGCGGTGCGCGAGGCCAGTTCGGCAAACAGGCCGGCGCGCGTGTAGTGGCGCACGCAGGCGATGAAGGGAAAGCCGTGGCGCGTGCGGTAGGCCTGGTTCAGCGCGGCCAGGCGCTCGCCCTGCTCCTGCTCCAGATCGCCCAGGCCCGCGCTTTGCTGCTCCTGCTGGGAGTCAACGGTCAGCGTGCCGGAGCGCACGGCACTGGCCGAGAGCTCGGGGTGGCCGCAGAGAAAGCGTAGGGTCTGCTCGCGCGGGCTGGCATGCACGGCGGCCAGCATGGCCTGATGCAGCGCATCGAGGCTGTCGAACGGACGCTGGCGCGCAGCCGCTTCGGCCACCCAGGGCGCGTATTCGAAAACCTCGCCGAGCGCGGCCACAAAAGCGGCTGGCGTCATGGTGTTGAGCGCGTCGAGCGTGGGGATGGAGGAGGTAGTGGGGCTAGTCATGGGGCCAGTGTAGGAAGCGCCTTTCCCGCTTCACAGTCCTGGCCTGTTATAGCCCGTATAGCAGCCGGCTACGTCGGCGCCGTCAGCACCTGGGAGGCCTGGTTCAGCAGCCCGCGCAGCCAGATATGCGAGGCATCGCGGTGCCGCGACGAATGCCAGAGCTGGTAGAAGCGCATGACGCGGTTGCCCATGGGCAGAGGCAGCATGGCCAGCGGCAGGCGCCTGGCGTGATAGGCCGCGAAATGGCGGCTGGTGGTCAGCAGCAGATCGGTGTCCACCAGCAGATCCGGGGCCAGCGAGAAATGCGAGCACTGCACGCGACCGTCGCGGCTCACCCGCATGCTGCCCAGGCTGCTCTCCACCACGCCGCGCTGATCGGGCGAATAAGGCGTGAACACCACATGGGCGGCCTGCAGATAGTGCTCGGCCGTGAGCCGGCCCGGCGCGGCCAGCGGGTGCTTGGCATCGAGCAGGCAGACCACCTCATCCTCGAGCAGCGTGGACATGTGCAAATGCTCGGGCGGACTCGGCCAGTTGCCGATGACGATGTCCACCTCGCCGCTTTGCAGGGCCTGCTCGTAATCGAAGTTCTGGCCCAGCGGCAGCAGGACCAGCCGGGCGCCAGGTGCCTGCGCGCGCATGAGCTGGACCACGCGTGCCATGAAGGGCGGCGCCAGATAGTCGGGCATGGCGATGGTGAAGCGCTGCTGCGTGGTCTCGGCCGCAAATTCCTTGCCTGCGCTCAGCAGCCCGTCTATCAGCCCTAGGGCCGCACGCGCCTGCTCCACGGCCTGCAGCGCGCGCGCCGTGGGCACCATGCGGTTCTTGTCCCGCACCAGCAGCGGGTCATTGAAGATGGCCCGCAAGCGCCGCAGTGCCGCGCTGATGGCCGGTTGTGACTGATTGAGGCGTATTGCCGCGCGCGACACGCTTTTTTCGCTGATCAGGGTGCAGAGCACGCGCAGCAAATAGGTATCGAACGGATCTTCGCTGCGAGACACGTGTTTTCCCTAGAGATATGCATTTTGCTATGCGGCTCATAGCAGCAGCTTAGTTTCGCATATCGCCGCAAGCCGCGACCATGCAAGCGTCCGCAAACCCAACAACAAATTTCCGAGACAAGGACTTGCCATGAGTGCTCACCATGTGCCGATAAGCGGCGCTGCCGCTTCCGTTGATCAGGTCGACGCCACCTACTCCAAGATTTCCTGGCGCCTGCTGCCCTTTCTGGGCGTGCTGTGGGTGCTGGCCTGGCTGGACCGCGTCAACATCGGCTTCGCCAAGCTACAGATGCTCGACGACCTGAAGTTCAGCGAGGCCGTCTACGGCCTGGGCGCGGGCATCTTCTTCATAGGCTATTTCCTGTTCGAAGTGCCGTCCAATATGCTGCTGCAGAAGATAGGCGCCAAGAAGACGGTGATGCGCATCACCATAGGCTGGGGCCTGATCTGCATACTGCAGGCCTGGGTGACGACATCGACCCAGTTCTACATCCTGCGCTTTTTGATGGGCGTGTTCGAGGCCGGCTTCTATCCCGGCATCATCCTCTACCTGACCTACTGGTATCCGTCCAAGCGCCGCGCCAAGGCCTTCGGCACCTTTATGTCGGCCTCGGCCATCGCCGGCGTGATCGGCGGCCCCCTGGCCGGCGGCATCATGACCTGGGCGGCCGGCGCTCATGGCATGCATGGCTGGCAATGGCTGTTCATCATCGAAGGCATTCCCTCGGTGCTGGCCGGTGTCTTCGCCTATTTCTACATGACGGACCGCCCCGAGCAGGCCAGGTGGCTGAGCGACGCGGATCGCGCCGTCGTGCGCCAGCAGCTCGAGCTCGACCAGAAGGCCCAGGGCGAACGCCATAGCGACTGGCGCACCCTGTTCGGCAACCCCATGGTGTGGCTGCTGATCGCCGTGTTCTTCTGCCTGCTGTGCGCCAACTCCACGCTGACCTTCTGGATCCCCACCGTGATCCGCGAAGCCGGCTTCACCTCGCCCATGGAGGTGGGCTGGATTGCCGGCGCCGCCTATCTGCTGGGAGCGGCAGGCATGGTGTTCAACGGCCGCCATTCCGACCATCGCGGCGAAGTGCGCTGGCATTTCGCGGGCTCGGCCCTGCTGGGCGCCGGCGGCATGCTGGCCCTGGCCATCACCATGGGTCTGGACAGCATTCCCGTGGTCGTGGCGCTGACGGCCATGGTCCTGGCCCTGGTGGGCACCATGAGCGCCATTCCCGTGTTCTGGCAGATGCCCAATATGCTGCTCAGCGGCGGCGCTGCCGCCGTGGGCGTGGCACTGATCAACTCGGTGGCCAACCTGGCCGGCTTCGGCGCCCCCTATCTGATGGGCGTGATCAAGGCCTCCACCGGCAAGGTCGCTCCCGGCCTGTATCTGGTGGCCGTGGTGGAAGTGCTGTCGGCCATCCTGGCCATCGCCTTCATCGCCCGCATCCAGCGCCGCAAGAACGCCTGAAGGAGTACTGCCCATGCCTCCCAGCCAAGCTCGGACTCCATCGCGCCGGCAATTCACCCTTTCGGGTCTGGCGCTGGGCGCCTCGGCCCTCACGACCGCTGGCGGCGCACAGGCCGCCGACGCGCCCCCGGCAGCGCCGGCCCAGTCCTCCGGACCCATCGTGCTGCACGGCGTCAGCCCCCGCCTGACCATGCATGCCGTGGACACCTTCCATGGCTCTGCGGCCACGGGATTGCGCATCGACTTCTCGCGCTTCGACGGCGAAGCCTATGTGCTGCTGCGCAGCTTTGTCGTGAACGCCAACGGCCGTGCCGACGAACCGCTGCTGATCGACGACAGCTACCGCGCGGGCCGCTACGAAATGCTGCTGCACGTGGACGAGTACTTTGCGGCCAAGGGCGCCAGGCTGCCGAGCCCGGCTTTTCTGTCCAAAGTGCCGGTGCGCTTCCAGGTCGTGAACACGGCCGAGCGCATCCACCTGCCCATCCAGTTCGGCCCCTGGAGCTACACCTACTCGCGCGGCAGCTGAGCCGCCGCAACACCCCCATTGAAAGGCAGATATGGCAGGCATCAGCACCCATGTACTCAATGTCACCACCGGCCGCCCGATTGCCGGCCTGCGGGTCGAACTCTACGATGTGGCGCAGACGCCCGCGCGGCGCCTCAACAGTACCCGCACCAATGCCGACGGCCGCACCGACGCCCCCATGCTGGCCGCGGCCGCGGCCCGCACCGGGGACTTCGAGCTGCGCTTCTACACCGGCGAGCATTTCAAGGAACCCACGGCACTGTCGGAAGAGGTGCTGGTGCGCTTTTCCATCTTCGACGCGGCCCAGCACTACCACGTGCCCATGCTGTGCTCGCCCTGGTTTTTCACCACCTACCGTGGCAGCTGATTTTTTACCAAGGAGAACGACTCGATGAACAACGACAGCGGCAAATACCTGCTCGAATCCATCCGCCTGGCCATGGGCAATGTCAAAGGCCGCCAGCAGCCCACCTGGCCCTTCGGCGCCGTACTGGTCAGGGACGGCAAGGTCCTGGCCCGCGCCGTCAACCAGGTCGACGAGCTCTGCGACCCCTCGGCCCATGCCGAGATGCAGGCCCTGCGCATAGGCGCCAAGGCCCAGGGCAGCACGGATCTGTCGGGAGCCGTCATGTATGCCAGCGGCTATCCCTGCAGCATGTGCTACACGGCCATGCTGCTGGCCGGTGTGAAGCAGGTGTACTTCGCCTATTCCAACGAAGACGGCGAGCCCTACGACCTGTCCGCCGCACGCGGCTATGTGGAACTAGCCAAGCCCGAGGAGCAGCGCGAGATGGCCTTGATCAGCCAGCGCGTGCGCGACACCGGCGAAGACCTCTACGAGGCCTGGCAGAAAGCCGTCTCCGCCACGGCCTGAGCGCTTTCCGCCTGAGTTCTTCCCCTTCTTCCTCTCTCTCCTGCCCCGCGTGCTCCGGCCCGGGGCTTTTTTATGCCCCTAGCTGCGCCAGCGCGAATTGCGCGGCACATGGGCCACGAGGAACTCCATCTG
This sequence comes from Comamonas sp., assembly GCA_019236485.1. Lineage (GTDB taxonomy): Bacteria > Pseudomonadota > Gammaproteobacteria > Burkholderiales > Burkholderiaceae_C > Comamonas. The sequence goes on from JAFAIY010000496.1 coordinate 5,668, forward strand.
GTCGGCCAGGATGCGGCGGTTTCTCAGGATGAAGTCCTCCCACAGCGTGGGGGTGTAGGGGGTGTAGAGCAGCGGCATGCGTGCCTGCTCGGGCGTTCTCGCGCCCTTGCGGTGGTTGCAGGCGCGGCAGGCCGTGACCAGATTCATCCAGGTGTGCAGGCCGCCCGCGCTCACGGGCACGATGTGCTCGCGCGTCAGATCGCTTTCGTGGAACTGGCGCCCGCAATAGGCGCAGACGCAGCGGTCGCGCGCAAACAGCTTGCCGTTGGTCAGGCCCGGCAGCAGCTCGTGCGGGTTGATATTCGGCACGCCCTTGGTGCCTATGATGGAGTTGATGTGAATGACTGACTGCTTGCCGGTCACCGCATTGTGGCCACCGCGAAAGCAGGCGATCTCGGCACCGGCTTCCCAGCGCACCTCTTCTGCTGCATAGTGCAGCGCCGCTTGCTCCAGCGTTACCCAGGACTGCGGCAGCCCCTGGGCTGTCAGCTTCAAGACTTTCACAACACGCCTCCAGTCAGATATCGACCACAGAAACGGCAGAGCGTCTTGGCGCTCTTATGCAGCCTCCCCAGCTGCATGAATGGAAGCAATATACTCTGAAATTATGTCAAATTGACGGCTTGTGCCGCATGCATCGGCGCCAGCTGCTACAAATAACAAAGCAGCCCATGAAGATTTTCCGTGGAATCAAGCATCCCGGCCTGGCCCCAGCCTGCGCTGTGACCATTGGCAATTTTGATGGCGTGCACCGGGGCCACCAGGCCATGCTCGGTCTGCTGAACGCAGAAGCGGCCCAGCGCGGCATTCCTTCCTGCGCCATGACCTTCGAGCCCCACCCGCGCGACTACTTCGCGCAGAAGCTGGACAAGCCCGATCTGGCGCCGGCGCGCGTGGGCACGCTGCGCGACAAGCTCAGCCAGCTCGAGATCTGCGGCGTCGACCAGGTGGTGATACTGCCGTTCAACGAGGCCCTGGCCAGCCTGAGTCCCGAGGATTTCATCCAGGACGTGCTGATCTCGGGCCTGGGCGCCAAATACGTGCTGGTGGGCGACGACTTCCGCTTCGGCGCCAAGCGCGCGGGCGACTATGCCATGCTGGACAACGCCGGCCAGGCCCTGGGCTTCGACGTGGCGCGCATGAACAGCTACGAGGTACACGGCCTGCGCGTCTCGAGCACGGCCGTGCGCGAGGCCCTGGCCGCCGGCGACATGCAGCAGGCGGCCAAGCTGCTGGGCCATCCCTACCGGATTTCGGGCCATGTGGTCCATGGCCGCAAGCTGGGCCGCAAGCTCGCGGAGTCCGCGCATGGCGCCGACGACGGCTTTCGCACGCTGAATCTGCGCTTCGACCACTGGAAACCCGCGGCCAGCGGCATTTTTGCAGTGCTGGTCCACGGCCTGGGCTCGGCGCCCGTGCAGGGCGTGGCCAATCTGGGCGTGCGCCCCTCACTGGACCCCAGGGATGTCAACGGCGGCCGCGTGCTGCTGGAGACCCACTGTTTCGATTGGCCCGCCCAGCTGGGTGGAGAAGAGGCCTACGGTAAAATCATCCGCGTGGAACTTCTGCATAAACTGCACGACGAGCTGAAGTACGACAGTCTCGATGCCCTGACGGCCGGCATCGCCAAGGACTGCGATGACGCGCGCGCGTTTTTCGCCTCCGCCTACACGCCGTCCCACACCTCGTCCCATACCGAGACCCGTCGCCAGACCACGCGCGACCGAATTTGACGCTCGCTGCTCGCACGCCACAGGCGCAGCAGCGCATCTGGCGCTCACCTCACATTCACGCCCAGGCAGTCCTGCCCGGGCACAGCATTGCTTTCAAGGTTTCCCATGTCTGATTCGAAGTCCAACAAGAACGAAGCGTCCGTCTACCGTGCCACGCTGAACATGCCCGACACCCCCTTCCCCATGCGCGGCGACCTGCCCAAGCGCGAGCCGGGCTGGGTCAAGGAATGGGAAGACCAGGGCACTTACCAGAAACTGCGCGACGCACGCCGCGGCGCGCCCATGTTCATCCTGCACGACGGCCCTCCCTACGCCAACGGCAAGATCCACATCGGCCACGCCGTCAACAAGATCCTCAAGGACATGATCGTCAAGAGCCGTCAGCTCGAAGGCTTCGATGCGCGCTATGTGCCGGGCTGGGACTGCCACGGCCTGCCCATCGAGAATGCCATCGAGAAGCTGCACGGCCGCAATCTGCCGCGCGACGAGATGCAGGCCAAGAGCCGCGCCTTCGCCACCGAGCAGATCGCGCAGCAGATGGTGGACTTCAAGCGCCTGGGCGTGCTCGGCGACTGGGACCACCCCTACAAGACCATGAACTACGCCAACGAGGCGCTGGAGCTGCGCGCCTTGAAGCAGGTGATGGAGCGCGGCTTCGTCTACCGCGGCCTCAAGCCCGTGTACTGGTGCTTCGACTGCGCCTCCTCGCTGGCCGAGTTCGAGATCGAATACGCGGACAAGCAGAGCCAGACCCTGGACGTGATGTTCCCGGCCGCCGACCCTGCCAAGCTGGCGGCCGCCTTCGGCCTGGCCAAGCTGGACAAGCAGCCCTTCATCGTCATCTGGACCACCACGGCCTGGACCATCCCCGCCAACCAGGCGCTGAACGTCAACCCCGACCTCGAATACAGCCTGGTCGACACCGAGCGCGGTCTGGTGATCGTGGCCTCGGCCCTGGTCGAAAAATGCCTGGAGCGCTGGAAGCTGAGCGGCCAGGTCGTGGCCACGGCCCTGGGCAAGGCGCTAGACCATATGCCGTTCAAGCACCCGCTGGCCCATGTGGACAAGGGCTATGACCGCATCTCGCCCGTGTACCTGGCCGAATACGCCACGGCCGAGGACGGCACCGGCATCGTGCACTCGGCGCCCGCCTACGGTCTGGATGACTTCAACTCCTGCATGTCCAACGGCATGGACTACAAGCAGATCCTGAACCCCGTGCAGGGCAACGGCGTCTACGCGGCCGATCTGCCTCTGTTCGGCGGCCAGCATATCTGGAAGGCCGTGCCCGTCATCATCGACGCGCTCAAGCTCGCCGACCGATTGATGGACACCACGGGCCTGAGCCACAGCTACCCGCACTGCTGGCGCCACAAGACGCCAGTGATCTACCGCGCCGCGGCCCAGTGGTTCATCCGCATGGACGAGGGCGAAGGCGTGTTCACCGACCCGGCCCAGAAGCCCGAGAAGACCCTGCGCCAGATCGCTCTGGAAGCCATCGACGACACCAGCTTCTATCCCGAGAACGGCCAGGACCGCCTGCGCGCCATGATCGCCGGCCGTCCCGACTGGTGCATCTCGCGCCAGCGCAGCTGGGGCGTGCCCATCCCCTTCTTCCTGCATGTGGACACGGGCGCGCTGCACCCGCGCACCATGGAGATCATCGACCAGGCGGCCGACATGATCGAGCAGGGCGGCATCGAGGCCTGGAGCCGCGTGACGACCGAGGAAATCCTGGGTGCCGAGGATGCCAAGCACTACACCAAGAGCACCGACATCCTCGAAGTCTGGTTCGACTCGGGCTCGACCTTCTGGCATGTGATGCGCGGCACCCATGCCGACATGCACCACGACCACGGCCCCGAGGCCGATCTGTACCTGGAAGGCCATGACCAGCACCGCGGCTGGTTCCACAGCTCGCTGCTGCTGGCCTCGGCCATCTTCGGCCGCGCGCCCTACAAGGGCCTGCTGACCCATGGCTTCACCGTGGACGGCCAGGGCAAGAAGATGTCCAAGTCGCTGGGCAACACCGTGGCGCCGCAGGACGTGAGCGGCAAGATGGGCGCCGAGATCATCCGCCTGTGGGTGGCGGCCACGGATTACTCGGGCGATCTGGGTATTGACGACAAGATCCTGGCCCGCGTGGTGGACGCCTACCGCCGCATCCGCAACACGCTGCGCTTCCTGCTGGCCAATACCAGCGACTTCGATGCGGCCAGCGAGAGCGTGGCCTACCAGGACATGCTGGAGATCGACCAGTACGCGCTGGCGCGTGCGGCCCAGCTGCAAAAGGAAATCATCGGCCACTACCAGGTCTATGAATTCCACCCCGTGGTCGCCAAGCTGCAGCTGTTCTGCTCCGAAGACCTGGGCGGCTTCTACCTGGACGTGCTCAAGGACCGCCTCTACACCACGGCGCCCAAGAGTCTGGCCCGCCGCTCGGCCCAGACCGCACTGCACCAGATCACCCAGGCGCTGCTGCGCTGGATGGCGCCCTTTCTGTCGTTCACGGCCGAGGAAGCCTGGAAGATCGTGGGCCAGAGCGAAACCATCTTCCTCGAGAAGTTCACCGACCTGCCCGAGGGCGATGAGGCGCTGCTGGCCAAGTGGACGCGCCTGCGCGAGATCCGCGACGTGGTCAACAAGGACATCGAGGCCGTGCGTGCCGACGGCAAGGTCGGCGCCTCGCTGCAGGCCGAAGTCACGGTGAGCGCCGAGCCCGAGGACCTGGCCCTGCTGCAGTCGCTGGCCGACGACCTGAAGTTCGTCTTCATCACCTCGGCCGCCGCGGCCGTGGCCGGCGATGCGCTGGCCGTGAGCGTCACGCCTTCGGAAAAAGCCAAGTGCGAGCGCTGCTGGCATTACCGCGACGACGTGGGCGCCAATCCCGAGCACCCCACGCTGTGCGGCCGCTGCGACAGCAATCTGCACGGTGCCGGCGAGCAGCGCAGCAAGGCCTAATCATCCTGTGAGCGCGCAGCGCTTGCCGGCCGCCGTTTTCACCCAGGAAACTGTTTGAAAACGGCCCCATGCAAGCGCTGCAAGCTATCAAAACTAGTGAAGAGCTGCCATGAGCAACACCCAGACTTCTTCCGCAGGCCTTGGCCGCATCTGGCCCTGGCTTTTGTGGGCGCTGGTCATCATCGGCCTGGATCAGATCACCAAGCAGATGATTCTGAGCCACTACCAGTACGGTGACTGGACCCCGATCACGGGCTTCTTCAACATCGTGCGTGCGCACAACACGGGCGCGGCCTTTTCCTTCCTGGCCGGCGGCAGCGGCTGGCAGCGCTGGCTGTTCGTGGGCATTGCCGTGGCGGCCACCATCATCATCGTCTGGCAGCTGCGCAAGCACCCCGAGCAGAAGCTGTTCTGCCTGTCGTTGTCCAGCATTCTGGGCGGCGCCATCGGCAATGTGGTGGACCGCCTGCAGCACGGCTATGTGGTGGACTTTCTGGACTTCTTCTGGGGCGCCAGCCACTTTCCGGCCTTCAACGTGGCCGATATGGGCATCACCCTGGGCGCCATCCTGCTGATCCTGGATGAGGTTCTGCGCGCAAAACGCGCCAAAACCCAGA
>JAFAIY010000607.1 GCA_019236485.1 Comamonas sp.
GTGCCGTCCAGGTCGGGCTGCTGTTCCCTGAGGTGGCCGACGGAGCGGTGCTGAGGCAGGAGCTCGAATGGCTGCCGGCGCTGGGGCTGAATCTGGTCATACGCATGGACGGCTTCGCCTGGCTGTTTTCCATGCTGGTCTTCGGCATAGGCGCGCTGGTCGTGCTTTATGCACGCTATTACATGTCGCCGGCCGATCCGGTGCCGCGCTTTTTCTCCTTTTTCCTGGCCTTCATGGGGGCCATGGCGGGCGTTGTGCTCTCGGGCAACATCATCCAGCTGGTGTTCTTCTGGGAGCTGACCAGTCTTTTCTCCTTTCTGCTTATAGGCTACTGGTACCACCGCAAGGATGCGCGGCGCGGCGCGCGCATGGCGCTCACGGTGACGGGCACGGGCGGCCTGGCCATGCTGGTGGGCATGCTGGTGCTGGGCCATATCGTGGGCAGCTACGACCTGGACAATGTGTTGGCGGCCGGGCAGCAGATACGCGGCAGCCATCTGTATCCGGTGGCGCTGGTGCTGATCCTGTTGGGCGCGCTGACCAAAAGCGCGCAGTTCCCGTTCCAGTTCTGGCTGCCCAATGCCATGGCCGCGCCCACGCCGGTCTCGGCCTATCTGCACTCGGCCACCATGGTCAAGGCCGGGGTGTTCCTGCTGGCGCGCATGTGGCCCGTGCTGGGCGATACCGATGCCTGGTTCTGGCTGGTCGGCGGCGCGGGTGCGCTGACCTTGCTGATCGGCGGCTATTGCGCGATGTTCCAGCATGATCTCAAGGGCTTGCTGGCCTATTCCACGATTTCGCATCTGGGACTGATCACCCTGCTGCTGGGGCTCAACAGCAAGCTGGCCGCCGTGGCGGCGGTGTTCCACATCATGAACCATGCGACCTTCAAGGCCTCGCTCTTCATGGCGGCCGGCATTGTGGACCATGAAAGCGGCACGCGCGACATACGCCGACTCTCGGGACTGCGACACATGATGCCGATCACCGCCACCCTGGCCTGCGTGGCGAGCGCGGCCATGGCCGGCGTGCCCCTGCTCAACGGCTTCATCTCCAAGGAGATGTTTTTTGCCGAAACCGTCTATCTGGAGGCCGCGCCCTGGATCAAGACGGTGCTGCCGGTGCTGGCCACGGTGGCCGGCATGTTCAGCGTGGCCTATTCGCTGCGCTTTACCGCAGATGTGTTCTACGGTCCCAAGGCCACGGACCTGCCGCACGAGCCGCACGAGCCGCCGCACTGGATGCGCGTGCCGGTGGAGCTGCTGGTGCTGGCCTGTCTGGTCGTCGGCATTTTCCCGGCCTGGGCCGTGGGCGGCTTTCTCGCGACCGCCGCGGCCCCCGTGGTGGGAGGCGATCTGCCCGAATACAGCCTGGCGATCTGGCATGGCTGGAACATGCCGCTGATCATGAGCCTGGTGGCCCTGGCCGGCGGCATCGTGCTCTACACCATGCTGCGCTGGCAGCGCGAGGCCGGGCATTTCGACGTCACGCCGCTGCTGGGGCGTGTCAGCGGGCGCAGCGTCTTCGAGAATCTGCTGGCCCGTCTCACCCAGCTGGGCAGGGTGGCGCGGCGCACGCTGTCCACGCGCCGCCTGCAGTGGCAGATGCTGTGGCTGGTCTGCGTGGCGCTGGCGGCGGCGGCGCTGCCGCTGTGGACCTGGGGCCTGAAGCTGGGCAATCGCGGCACCTTGCCGGTGTCCACGGCCTTTGTGCTGCTCTGGGTCATAGGCGGCCTTTGCGCTCTGGGCACGGCCTGGAAAGCCAAGTACCACCGTATGACGGCCTTGATCATGCTGGGCGGCACGGGGCTGTGCACGGTGCTGACCTTTCTCTGGTTCTCCGCGCCCGACCTGGCCCTGACCCAGCTGGTGGTCGAGGTCGTGACCACGGTGCTGATACTGCTGGGCCTGCGCTGGCTGCCCAAGCGCGACAAGAACATGCGTACCGCCGACAACGTGGACGCGCGCGCCAGGGCGCGCCGCCTGCGCGATCTGCTGCTGTCCCTGATCGCGGGCGGCGGCATGGCCTGGCTGGCGTTCGCCATGATGAGCCGGCCGTTCTATGAAAGCACCTCCACCTTCTTCCTCGAGCATGCGCTGAGCGGCGGCGGCGGCACCAATGTGGTGAATGTGATGCTGGTGGACTTCCGCGGCTTCGATACCTTCGGCGAGATCGTGGTGCTGGGCATCGTGGCCATAGTCATCTATGCGCTGCTGCGGCGCTTCCGTCCCGCGCGCGAAGCCATGGACATCCCCGAGCAGCAGCGCTATGTGCCTGGCGACTTGCAGACCGATCTGCTCAATCCGCGCAATGCCAGCGATACCGCCGTGGGCTACCTCATGGTGCCCGCCGTGCTGGTGCGGCTGCTGCTGCCTTTCGCGACCCTGGTCGCCGCCTATATCTTTGTGCGCGGCCACAACCAGCCGGGCGGCGGCTTCGTGGCGGGGCTGGTGTTCTCGGTGGCCCTGCTCATGCAGTACATCATCTCGGGCACGCACTGGGTGGAGGCTCACCTGCCGCTGTATCCGCGCCGCTGGATCGCGGCCGGGCTGCTGTTCGCTCTGGGCACGGGCCTGGGGTCCATCGCCGCGGGCTACCCCTTCCTGACCAGCCACAGTTTCGACCTGCATCTGCCCGTGGTCGGCCATGTGCATATCGCCAGCGCCACGTTTTTTGACATCGGGGTGTTTGCCCTTGTGGTCGGCTCCACCATGCTGATTTTGACGGCGATTGCCCACCAATCGGTGCGCGGCCATCGCTTCCATGCGCGCATGCTGGAGGAGCAGGAACAGGAAGCCAGAAAGGCCGAGGCCGCCGTGCAGGCCGCTACCGCCGAAGCTCTGGCACGAGGAGGTTTGTAATGGAAATCGTTCTGGCTCTGGCCATAGGCGTGCTCACGGGCTCGGGCGTCTGGCTGCTGCTGCGCCCGCGTAGCTATCAGGTCATCATGGGACTGGCGCTGCTGTCGTATGCGGTCAATCTGTTCATCTTCTCCATGGGGCGCCAGGGGCTGGCCATCAACAAGGCGCCGGTGCTGCAAAACGGCGTGCCTAGCGATCTGGCCCATTACGCCGACCCCATGCCTCAGGCCCTGGTACTGACGGCCATCGTCATCGGCTTCGCCATGACGGCGCTGTTCCTGGTGGTGCTGCTGGCCTCGCGCGGCTCCTCGGGCAACGACCATGTGGATGGCGTGCACTCGCGTACCGAGCAGGAAATGCTATGAAGGCTTGGACCGAATACCTGATGCCGCACCTGATGCTGGCTCCCATCATGCTGCCCATGCTGACGGCGGCGCTGATGCTGTTTCTGCGCGAGGAGCGCCAGCGGCTCAAGCTGGGCCTGAACATTCTGTCCACGGCCCTGGGCCTGGTGGCTGTGGTCATGCTGCTGGGCTGGGCCAATCAGGCGGGCTCCACCATGTCGGTCTACATGCCCGGCAACTGGCCCGCGCCGTTCGGCATCTCGCTGGCGCTGGACAGGCTCACGGCCCTGATGCTGCTGGTGACCTATGTGGTGGCGCTGGCCGCGCTGGTCTTCTCGGCCGCGCGCTGGCACAAGGCCGGGGTGCATTTCCATCCGCTGTTCCAGCTGCAGCTCATGGGGCTGAGCGGGGCCTTTCTCACCGCCGATCTGTTCAATCTGTTCGTGTTCTTCGAGATCATGCTCGCCGCCTCCTACGGCCTGCTGCTGCATGGCTCGGGCCGCACGCGGATTCAGGCCGGCCTGCACTACATCGCCATCAATCTGGCGGCGTCCTCGCTGTTCCTGATCGGCGTGTCCATGCTCTACGGCATCACGGGCACGCTGAATATGGCGGACCTGGCGCGCGCCATACCGCTGGTGCGCGACGCGGACCGCGGCCTGCTGCATGCGGCCGCGGGTGTGCTGGGTACGGCGTTTCTGATCAAGGCCGCGGTCTGGCCGCTGAACTTCTGGCTGGTGCCCGGCTACAGCGCGGCCACGGCTCCCGTGGGCGCGCTGTTTGCGCTCATGACCAAGGTCGGCGTCTATGTGATCCTGAGGTTGTGGACGCTGCTGTTCAGCTCCGAAGCCGGGGCCTCGGCCCTGTTCGGCAGCACCTGGCTGATCGTGGGCGGCATGCTGACCATGGCCTACGGGGCCCTGGGCATGCTGGGCTCGCAGCGGCTCACGCATCTGGCCGGCTTTGCGGCCATTCTGTCCGCGGGCACGCTGCTGGCCGCCACGGGTTTCGGACAGAACCTGCTGACCGCGGGCCTGCTGTACTACCTGCCGGGCTCCACGCTGGCCGTGGCGGCCCTGTTCCTGATCGCCGATGTGGTGGACCGCTGGCGCGCGGACGACGACGCGGGCGAGCCTTATGAGGACGACGAAGCGCCATTCCTCAATGCCGAGCTGCTGCCCTCCGAAGGCTTCAACCTCGACGACGACGAGGAGCTGCTGATAGGGCGGGCCTTCCCAGCGGCCGCGGCATTCGTGGGCCTGAGCTTTCTGCTCTGCACCCTGCTCATCTCGGGCCTGCCGCCGCTGTCGGGCTTTGTGGGCAAGTTCGCCATGCTGACCACCTTGCTCAACCCCCTGGGGCTGGGCACTTCCAACGGCGTGCAGGCCGGCTGGGCCGGCTGGACCATGGTGGCGCTGCTCATAGGCACCGGGCTGCTGGCGCTGATTGCGCTCACGCGTGCCGGCATTCGCCACTTCTGGGCCAGCCCGGAGCAGGGCGCTCCCTCGCTCAAGCTGGCCGAGGCCCTGCCCATCGCCGCGCTGCTGCTGTGCTGCGTGGCCCTGACCGTCAAGGCCGACGACGTGATGCGCTATACGCTGCGGGCCGCCAACTCCCTGCATTCGCCCGATGTCTATGTGCGTACCGTGATGGGCCTGGCGCCGGTCCCGGCGCCGCAGCAGAAACAGGCGCAGGAGAGCGCCAGCCCCGAGGCAGCGGCGCGTGCCGCGGCGCAGGAGATGCAGGCGCAGCCCGTACCCGGCATTGCCGTGCCCGAGGCGCAGAAATCGGGGAGCAAGTCATGAAAACCATTGTCAAGAGCATCTTCCCCGCGCCCCTGCTGTCCGTGGCCTTGCTGCTGCTGTGGCTGCTGCTCAACCGCTCGGTCGGCGCCGGGCAGATTCTGCTGGGGCTGATCCTGGGTCTGCTGATTCCGGTGCTGCTGCGCGGCCTGCGCCCGCTGCCGGTGCGCGTGAGCCATCCGCTGACCATCGTCAAGCTGGCGCTGCGCGTGGTCTGGGACACCTCGGTGTCCAACTTCAATGTGCTGCGCTTTCTGCTGTTCCCCAGGATGCGCCGCCATCCCGCGGCTTTCGTGTCCATCCCGCTGGATCTGCGCGATCCCAACGGCCTGGCCGTGCTGGCCATGATCGTCTGCATCACGCCGGGCACGGCCTGGGCCGAGATTTCGCGCGACCGCTCGGTGCTGCTGATCCATGCGCTGGAGGTGGAGTCCGCACAGCAGGTGGTGGACCACATCAAGCAATGCTATGAGCGTCCGCTGATGGAGATTTTCGAATGAACCCCTGGTTTTATTGGGTGCTGATCGCTTCGCTGGTCATGCTGGTGGTGGCCATGGGCTGTGCGGTGCTGCGCCTGCTCAAGGGGCCGCATGCGCAGGACCGGGTGCTGGCGCTGGACTGCATGTATCTCAACGGCATGCTCATCATGCTGGACATGGGCATTCTGTATGACAGCACCAATTACTTCGAGGCGGCCCTGCTGGTGGCCCTGTTCGGCTGCGTGGGCTCCACCGCCATGGCCAAGTTCCTGCTGCGCGGCGAGGTGATCGAATGAGCACCGAAACCATTGCCGTGGACCTGCCGCTGTGGGCCCAGATCCTGGTGGCCGCCCTGGTGTTCGGCGGCGCGCTGATCGCCCTCATAGGCTCCATGGGGCTGTGGCGGCTCAAGAGCTATTTCGAGCGCGTGCACTCGCCTTCCATCATCGCCACCATGGGCTGCTGGCTCAGCATGCACGCCACATGGATTTATTTTTCCGTCAGCGGCCAGGGCTTTGTCATGCACTCGGTGCTGATCGCGATCTTCATCGCCGTGACCGTGCCCATCACCACTATCTTTCTGATGCGTGCCGCGCTGTTCCGCTCGCGCCGCGCCGGCGAGGCCGTGCCGCCCACCTTGAGCAGCCTGGTGCTCAACGAGCCGGTCGAGGAGGAAGAGGCGACGGAGGGCACCGAGCCCGCAGACCCCGCCAGGCCCTGAGCCGCCGCTGCAGACCTGTCGCTCTTGCGCTAGATTGGGGGCCATGCTCAATATTCTTGCGATTTGCACCGGCGCCTGCATAGGCGCGCTCTCGCGCTGGTGGCTGGGCCTGTGGCTCAGCACCGGGGCCGGCCTGCCCTGGGGCACGCTGGCCGCGAACCTGATAGGCGGCTATCTGATAGGCATCTGCGTGGCGCTGTTCCAGGCCATGCCGCAGCTGGATCCCGCATGGCGGCTGGCCATCATCACCGGCTTTCTGGGAGCGCTGACCACCTTCTCGAGCTTCTCGGCGGAGGTCATAGGCCTGCTGCAGCAGCAGCGCCTGGCGACGGCTCTGGGCTGGTCGGCCCTGCATCTGCTGGGGTCGCTGCTCATGACTTATATAGGCATGCTGAGCTGGAATGTTTTGCCTGGGCGTTGAAGATATCGCGCCGCAGCATTCGCCACTATGGCAGCAAACAGCTTATGCTGTCAGAGAGGGAATACTGTCGTGGGGCTATAGCTTTGTGAGCGTATAGTTCAGGCATCATCTGCGCTGCAGGCGCATTTAATCTTGAAGTGTTTGGCGGATGGGCGGCCAGTGCTACCAAGTCTCTATAGATCTTTGTAGTCCGTGCTGTTCAGCATTCTTAGTACCGAGGGAACATGCAAATCTCTTCTCCCCTGTCCGATACCGATCTGGCCAATGCCTGGGCAGAGCTGCACAACGAGGCTCACAACGGCAAGCCACTGGAGCCGCAGTCCAATCGTCTGGCGTTTGCCGATCCCGAGTTCATGTTCCGCCGCGAGACCCGCGGCATCCGCATGCAGCTGGAGCTGCTCAAGCCCGACCTGGCCCAGATCGAGCGCGGCATAGAGCACACCATCGTGGTCTACGGCAGCGCGCGTTTCGTCGACGCCGAGCTGGCCCAGCAGCAGCTGAGCGAAGCCCGTGCCAGCGGCGACACCCAGCGCATGGCACTGGCCGAGCGCGCGGTGCGCAACGCCGAGCGCTACGAGGCCGCACGCGGCTTTGCGCGCATCGTGGCCACCGAAGGCATGAAGCAGCCGCCCAACGAGCGCTTCTACATCTGCACCGGCGGCGGCCCCGGCATCATGGAGGCGGCCAACCGCGGCGCCCACGATGCTGGCGCTCCCAATATCGGCCTCAACATCGGCCTGCCCCACGAGCAGCAGGGCAACCCCTACATTACTCCGGACCTGAGCTTCAAGTTCCACTACTTTGCGCTGCGCAAAATGCATTTCATGATGCGCGCCAAGGCACTGGTGGCCTTCCCCGGCGGTTTCGGCACCATGGACGAGCTGTTCGAGATGCTGACCCTGGTGCAGACGCGCAAGAGCAAACCCGTGCCCGTGATTCTGTTCGGCACCGAGTTCTGGAAGCGCGTGCTGAACTTTGATGTGCTGATCGAGGAGGGCACGATCTCGGCCAAGGACCTGAATCTGTTCCGCTACACCGACGATCCGGCCGAGGCCTGGTCGCTGATCCAGCAGTTTTATCAAAAGGGCTGGAATAGCTGATCTGAGCATTGCACAGGTATGAAAAGCTGCCAGAGTTCATTCCTCTGGCAGCTTTTTTTTGCTCATGAATCCATAGCTTCTGACGCTTTGTGGGTAGGCGCTGTAGCCTTGTTTGGCTTAGATGCCATGCATGGATTGTTCGGCCAGTTGCTGAGCACGTGCAACCGAAATGCCCTCATGCTGGTCGATGACCAGTGCATCGCTTTCATCATCGGTGCGATGCAGCCGCACGCGTGGGCGTGTGCCATCGGTCTGGATATGGACATCGGCCGGACGTGACTTCTGCGTGGGGTAGACGGCAATCAGATTGGACAGCCAGCCGAAGAAGATCGGG
>JAFAIY010000022.1 GCA_019236485.1 Comamonas sp.
GCTCGACCTGATGATGCCCGGCGAAGACGGCCTGTCCATCTGCCGCCGCCTGCGCTCGGCCAACGACCGCACGCCCATCATCATGCTCACCGCCAAGGGCGAGGACGTGGACCGCATCGTGGGCCTGGAGGTCGGCGCCGACGACTATCTGGGCAAGCCCTTCAACCCGCGCGAGCTGCTGGCCCGCATCCACGCCGTGCTGCGCCGCCGTCCGCCCCAGGAAGCGCCGGGCGCCCCCTCGGGCGACAACGAGGTCGTGAGCTTCGGTCCGTTCAGCTTCGACCTGGGCACGCGCGTGCTGCAAAAGAACGGCGAGGAGCTGCCGCTGACCACCGGCGAATTCGCCATGCTCAAGGCCCTGGTACGCCACCCGCGCCAGCCGCTGTCGCGCGAGAAGCTGGCCCTGCTGGCACGCGGCCGCGAGTTCGAACCCTTCGACCGCAGCCTGGACGTGCAGGTCTCGCGCCTGCGCAAGCTGATCGAGGAAGACGCCGCCGCGCCGCGCTACATCCAGACCGTCTGGGGCGTGGGCTATGTGTTCGTGCCCGATGGCATGAACTGAGCCAGGTTCCGCATGGCCCTCTCACCCTGCCCGGCAAGCCGCACTTTGCGGCTTGTTTTGCGTGAGGACGGCGTCGCCGGGCCGCGCCGGCCGCATTTTTTAGACAACCGGTAACTTCCGCAGGCCGTATTGGGCGTACGCTTGGGCCTGTTTTTTCATTGCCATCGCTGCTCATGAGCGCTTATTCCAACCCGCCGTCAGATGCCACAAGCCCCGTACCGCTGGAGTACGAACGGCGCACCACGGCGCGCTCGCCGGTCGGCCTGAACCTGTTCTGGCGCACCTTCTGCCTGCTGGCCCTGCTGCTGGTCGGCAGCATTCTGGCCTGGCTGCAGACCCTGCGCGCGCTGGACTTCGAGCCGCGCACGCTGCAGACGGCCAAGCAGATCGCCTCCCTGGTCAATCTGAGCCGCGCGGCGCTGGTGCACTCGGATGCCATCAACCGCGTCTCCCTCATCAAGACCATGGCCGACCAGGAAGGCGTGCGCATTCTGCCGCGCGAGCCCGGCGACACCTACGAGCTGCTGGAGCAGAACGCTCTGGGCCAGCGTCTGACCGAGGAGCTGACCCAGCGCCTGGGCTATGGCACGGTGGTGGCGCGCAGCGTCAACAACGAACCCGGTCTCTGGGTGGGCTTCACCATCAACGGCGACCGCAACTGGCTGCTGATGGACCAGTCGCGCTTCACCCCGGCCAGCGGCCAGACCTGGCTGATCTGGCTGATCACGGCGGCGCTGCTGTCCCTGGTCGGGGCCGCGGTGATTGCGCGGCTCATCAACAAGCCGCTCAAGCAACTGTCCTATGCGGCCAACCGCGTGCGCGAGGGGGACTTCGATGCCAGCCAGCTCGACGAGGAGGCCGTGACCAGCGAAATCCGCGAGGTCAACATCGGCTTCAACCGCATGGCGCAGAAGCTGGCCAAGCTCGAGCAGGACCGCGCCGTGATGCTGGCCGGCATCTCGCACGATCTGCGCACGCCGCTGGCGCGCCTGCGGCTGGAGACCGAAATGAGCGTCTACGACGATGTGGCGCGCGAGCATATGGTGGCCGACATCGTGCAGCTGGACGCGACCATAGACAAGTTCCTGGACTATGCGCGCCCCCACCACCGGGTCACGCTCAGCCCCGTGGACCTGCATGCGCTGATCGCCTCCTGCGTCTATGCGGTGCAGGACCACCGCGAGCTGCAGATCAATATGAACGTGCCGGAAAACCTCTATGTGCTGGCCGACGAGGTGGAGCTGGCCCGCGTGATCTCCAATCTGTTCGAGAACGCGCGCCGCTACGGCAAGACGCCGGGCACGGACACCACCCAGGTCGACGTGATTGCCAAGGACAGCGAGAAATGGGTGGTGGTGCGCATCCGCGACCATGGCCGGGGCGTGCCGCCCGAGCAGCTGGCCAGCCTGATCCAGCCCTTCTTCCGCGGCGATTCGGCGCGCACGGCGGCCGCTGGCGCGGGCCTGGGCCTGTCCATCGTTGACAAGACCGTGCAGCGCATGGGCGGCATGTTTGCGCTGTCCAACTCCTCCACGGGCGGCCTGGTCGCCCATCTGCAGATGCAGCGCGCCATGGGCGTGACCGCGGCCGTGGCCCCCGAGCAGCGCCTGCAGCGCCCCCAGATCAAGCGCAATCTGCCGCGCGACAAAAAGGACGAGAACCCGGGCCAGGACTGAGTCCGCCGGGGGTCCGAGTCGGGATCAGGCCTTGTAGAGCAGGGCCACGGCACGCGCCTCCATGGCCTGCTGCTGGCCCACGGGCCCCAGCTTCTCGGCCGTCTTGGCCTTGACGTTGACCTGCTCCACCTCCAGCCCCAGCACCTGGGCAATGCGCTCGCGCATGCTCTCTATATGGGGAGCGAGCTTGGGCGCCTGGGCCACGATGGTGCTGTCGATATTGCCGATCTCGAAGCCCTTGGCGCGCACGCGCCGCGCGGCCTCGGCCAGCAGCACGGCGGAATCCGCACCCTTGAACTGCGGGTCGGTATCCGAGAAATGGCGGCCGATATCGCCAAGCGCCGCGGCGCCGAACAGGGCATCGGTAATCGCGTGCAGCAGCACATCGGCATCCGAGTGACCGAGCAGGCCCAGCGTGTGCGGCACCTCGACACCGCCCAAAATCAGCTTGCGCCCCGGCACCAGCGCGTGCACATCCCAGCCTTCACCGATACGAAAATTCATATAAATCCTTGTCAAACCCTTGCTGGATCAGCGCCAGCAGCTATGAAACAGCGAACCCCAGCCTCAGATCGGCGTGGCGCCCTGCGCCGCGCGGCGCAGCAGCACGGCCTCGGCCAGCGCAAAATCGTCGGGATAGGTCACCTTGAAATTCTGGGCCCCGCCGGCCACCAGCAGCGGCGCATGGCCGGCCAGCTCCATGGCGCTGGCCTCGTCGGTCACCGCCGCGCCGGCCGCCTCGAGCGCGACCAGCAAGGCGCCGATGCGGAACATCTGCGGCGTCTGGGCCAGCCATTTGTCGGCCCGCTCCACGGTCTGGCGCACGCGCGGCGCTCCGCCCGCCGCCTCGGCCTGCTTGAGCGTATCGGGCAGCTTCAGCGCCAGCAGTCCGCCCACCGCATCGGGCAGGCAGGCATCGACCAGGGCATCGATCTGGGCCGTGGTGACCAGGCAGCGCGCCGCATCGTGCACCAGCACCCAGTCCTCTGCGGCTGCGCCCAGGCGCAGCAGCTCGCGCAGCCCGTTGCTCACGGTCTCGGCGCGCGTGGCGCCGCCGCAGGAAGCCAGCGCGAGAAAAGAATCCAGATCGCGCCCCTGCCAGAAACTGTCCGTGGGCGAGATCACCAGCAGCACGCGCTGCAGGCGCTGCACCGCGCCCATGGCGGCCAGCGTATGCATGACCATGGGCCTGCCGGCCACGTTCTGGTATTGCTTGGGCAGATCGGGGGCCTGGGCATCGGCCGCGATCGCGCGCGAGCCCACGCCCGCGCAGGGAATCAGCGCCCAGCAGCGCTGCGGCCGCGCATTTTGGGCGCCTGCCCCGGTGTCCAATATGGACTCGGATTTTGAAAACCGCTGTGTCATGCCCGCTATTTTAAAATTGCTGTTTGCTCCGAATCCGGTATTCGGCCTGCATCCTCCGAAAGGTGCCCCATTTGAGTGATTGCGCCGCCACCCGCCCGGTCCACGGACCCGTGAACCCTGCTGCCAGTGCACAGCCGCGCCTGCGCTCAATCTGTCCCTGTTTCTCTCATGCGGCCCGCATCCGGCCGCATCAGCCCGTTCAACACCATGCAACTGCCCAAGCTCTCCCCTGGTAAACGCTTTCATCTGCCCCGCCCCGTGGGCAGCGCCGATGCTCTGCTGCTGGCTCAGCTGGGGGAGCGCGAGAAAAAAGATGGACGCGTCACCGCCATCGTCACGGCCGATGCCTCGGACGCGCAGCGGCTCATCGATGAGATGGCCTTCTTCGCGCCCGGGCTGCGCTGCGCGCTGTTCCCCGACTGGGAAACCCTGCCCTACGACAGCTTCTCGCCGCATCAGGACCTGATCAGCGAACGCCTGGCCGCGCTGTGGCGCATCAACCAGCGCGACAAGGAGCACGGCGCCGACGTGGTCGTGGTGCCCGCCACCACGGCGCTGTACCGGCTGGCCCCGCCCTCGTTTCTGGCCGGCTATACCTTCGAGTTCAAGACCGGGCAGAAGCTGGACGAGGCCAAGCTCAAGGCCCAGCTTACGCTGGCCGGCTACCAGCATGTGTCCCAGGTGGTCAGCCACGGCGAATACGCGGTGCGCGGCGGCCTGATCGACCTGTTTCCCATGGGCTCGCTCCAGCCCTACCGCGTGGACCTGTTCGACGACGAGATCGACTCCATACGCACCTTCGATCCCGACAGCCAGCGCAGCCTCTACCCCGTGCCCGAGGTGCGCCTGCTGCCGGGCCGCGAATTCCCCATGGACGAGGAGGCGCGCGCCAAGTTCCGCAGCCGCTGGCGCGAGCTGCTCGAGGGAGACCCCACGCGCAGCCGCATCTACAAGGACATGGGCGCAGGCATTGCCACGGCCGGCATCGAGTACTACCTGCCGCTGTTCTTCGACGCGACGGCCACCGTGTTCGACTACCTGGGCGACGATGCCACCGTGGTGCTGCACGGCGATCTGGAGCCGGCCTTCCAGCGCTTCTGGCAGGACACCAAGGACCGCTACCGCCTGGTGCAGGGTGACCCCGACCACCCGGCCCTGCCGCCCGAGACCCTGTTCCTCACGGCCGAGCAGTTCTACAGCTGCAGCAAGGAGCATTCGCAGCTGGCCCTGCGCCCGGGCACCGAGGATGTGGAAGACAGCGCCATCTTCCAGAAGCTGGAGGACCTGGCCGTGCTGCGCGGCGCCGAGGACCCTCTCGCCAAGCTGCAAAAACACATAGCATCCAGCGCACACCGCACCTTGCTGCTGGCCGAATCCGATGGCAGACGCGAGAGCCTGCTGGACTTCTTCCGCGCCTCGGGGGTGAACCCGCCGGTCTTCGACTCGCTGGCCGAGTTCCTCGCCGACACCACGGAGAAGGTCGGCATCGCCACCTCCAGCCTGATGAACGGCTTTGCCTGGGTCGAGGAAGGCCTGGACTTCGTCACCGAGACCGAGCTGTTCGCCACCAGCCCCACGGGCCGCCGCCGGCGCCGCCAGGAGCAGGTCAGCGACGTGGAGGCGCTGATCAAGGACCTGTCCGAGCTCAAGGTCGGCGA
>JAFAIY010000130.1 GCA_019236485.1 Comamonas sp.
GCGCGTCTGCTCGTGCTGCAGGCGGCCTATACGATGGACACCCAAGGCAACAAGCCGGCGGCCAAGCAGCTCGCCATGATCAAGGTCGCCGCACCGAACATGGCCTGCAAGGTGCTCGACTGGGCGATCCAGGCCCATGGCGCGGCCGGACTATCCGAAGACTTCACGCTGGCCTATCACTACGCCCACGTGCGCGGCCTGCGCCTGGCCGACGGCCCGGACGAGGTGCACCGCAACTCGCTGGCCAAGCTGGAGCTGGCCCGGCACATGAAGCTGCCGACCGACGGGATGAGCATGCCCGTCACGCGCGGGGCCTGACCGCGCCAGGGCGGCGGGCCCGTGGCGAAACCGCCGCATGCCGGCGCGGTGGCCGAGGCGCCGCGGGACAAGGCGGGTGGAGCGAATGACAATGCGGCGCATGGCCAAGCCCGCACCCCGACTCAGTCCCCAGCAGACCCAGAGCGTCATCGCCACCGCTTTCGAGGACGTGCCGCCCTACAACAAGGTGTTGCTGATGCATGGCATAGGCCATGGCGAGCTGGTGGCCCTGCTCAAGCGCGAGCTGACGCCGGCGGCCTACAAGCTGTGGGCCGCGCGGGCCAAGACGAGCAAGGGCCCCACCAAGAAGGCCACCTGGCCGCACGGGCGCTGACGTGCCGCTCGCGCGCCGTCCTGTCCTCGCGTTGCTGGCAGGCCTCACGGCCTGCACCGACCCGGATGCGCGCTTTCGCAACCGTATCGATACCGGCTGGCACCGCGACGATCTCGACGCGCTGATGCTGCGCTGGCAAAGCCATGCGCCGCAACCGGACGGCAGCTTCCAGCTGCAGTTCGACCGGGCCTGGAAGCCCCGGCCCCAGCCCGAGATGGACCTCACCGGCCACGCCCGCCTGGTCTACGCCTTCGCGGCCGCCCACGAGTTCATGCCGGACGCGGGTTATCTCGCCATCGCCCGGCGCGGCGTCGACTTCATGCTGGCGCGCTTTCGCGACCCGACGCATGGCGGCTTCTTCCACACCGTGGGCGCCGACGGCCAGCCAAGGGCCACGATCAAGCGCGCCTACGGCCATGCGTTTGCGCTGCTGGCGCTGGCCGAGGTCTACCGCGTGGGCGGCGGCGTGCGCTACCGCGAGGCGGCGATGCAACTGTGCCGCGAGATCGACATCGGTTTCACCGACCCGGCCGGCGGCCTCTACAACGAATGCGAGCGCGACTTCAAGCCCATGCCAGGCGGGCGCACGCAGAACCCCGTCATGCACATGTTCGAGGCGCTGCTGGCCTTGCGCGGGGCCAGCGGCGACATGCTGGCCGAGACCATCGCGCGTCGCCTGGGCGACTTCGCCGCCTACAAGCTGCTGCAAGGCCAGGCCGACGGCGGCGCCCTGATCCCCGAGTGGTATGACGAGGCCTGGCTGCCACTGCCCAGCAAGGCTGCGGGTGGCTACGTCGACCTGGGGCACCAGTTCGAATGGAGCCACCTGCTGACCCTGGGTGCCTCCGTGTCGCCCGTCTATGCGCAGGTGGCCGAGCGCGTGCTGGCCTATGCGCTCGCGGCCGGCTATGACGAGATCGATGGCGGCTGCGGCCGGCGAGCTTTCACCGACGGCAGCAAGGCCGACCTGAGCAAGGGCTGGTGGCAGCAGGCCGAATGCCTGCACGCGCTGCTCGTCGCCGGCCAGGCCACCGGCCGCAACGACCTGTGGCGGCGCTACGAACAGACCCAGGGCCTCATCAAGAAACAGCTCATCGACGTCGAGCAGGGCGGCTGGCGCGCCGCCGATGTCCTGCCCTGCAAGAGCGGCGGCTGCAAGGACGAGCAACCCGATCCCTACCACATGGTGCGCCTGCACCAGGCGGCGCTGAAGGTCGCTCAGGGCATGCCGGCATAGCGCCGCAGCGTGCCGGACAGCGCGATCAGCAGCAAGCTACCAGCCAGGCAGACGGCGGTCAGCACGGCGTAGAGCGACAGCCCCGTCGGCAGCAGCCAGCCGTAGAGCTGGCCGGCCAGGAAGCCCGCCGTGGCCTTGGCCAGCATCCAGGCGCCCATCAGCGTCGCGGTCCAGCCGGCCGGCGCATAGCGCGACACCACGGCCAGGCCGATGGGGATGACCAGCAACTCGGCGGCGGTCTGCACGCCGATGATGCCCACCATCATCCAGGCCGGGATGAGCTCGCCCTGCGCGGCCCGCCCCTGCAGCATGTGCAGCAGCACGAAGCTGGCGCCCAGCACCCCCATGCCCAGGCCCTGCACGCGGAACTCCGGCCAGTCCAGCCGCGACAGCAGGCGCGCCGACAGCGGCGCCAGCAGGATCACGAGGATGGGGTTCACGGCCAGGAACTGCGCCGCCGTCAACTCGAAGCCGAGGAACTGCGGCGAGACATGGTCGCGCACGAACAGCGTCATGACGCCCGCCGCCTGCTCGTAGCCCAGGTAGAAGCAGATGGCCACCAGCGACATCAGCAGGATGACCTGGATGCGGCGTCGTGCCCCTGCATCGTTCCAGGTGGTGCGCGCCGGCTCGGGCGCCGGTGCGGCGACGGCCGGCAGCCAGCGCCAGCCGGCCATGAAGACGACCACGCCGATGGCCATGCCCACGGCGGCCGCCATGAAGCCATAACCCCAGCCATGGCGCTGCGCCAGATATCCACCGATCAGCGCCGACAGCGCCGCGCCGATATTGATACCCATATAGAACACCGTATACCCGCCCTGGCGCCGTGCGTCGTCCGGCGCATACAGCGCGCCGACCATGGCCGTGGTCGTGGGTTTGAACAGGCCCGTGCCCACCGCCAGGAAACCCAGTGCGAGCGCGACCGGCTGATCCAGGCCGAGCGCCACATGGCCCGCCATCATCAGCAGCATGCCCAGCACCACTGCCCGGCGCTGGCCCAGGAAACGGTCGGCCAGCCAGCCGCCGGCGATGGCGCACAGGAATGCTGAACCGGTATACATGCCATATACCGACAGCGCGTCGGCCCGCGAATATTGCAAGGCCTCTACCAAATACAGCACCAGCAGCGAGCGCACGCCATAGAAACTGAACCGCTCCCACATTTCCGCACCGGCGAGTACGAACAGTCCGGCGGGTTGGCGGGGTTTTTCGATGGGCAGGGAAATGGCCTCGGCGGACATGGTTTCAGGCATCAGGAATGGGTTTTCGATAATAAGGGCGTGGCGCCGGTGGGTTTCGGGCATCCTCGTGCAGGCCTCAGGGGATACCCGCGGTAACGATGCGAAAAACAGCATCCACAAGTTCAAAAAATGATTGCCTGTCGGGTCCCGGGTGGCTGACCACCCGCTTTGGGAAGAAATCCGGGTGTCTGCAGCCGCCTCGAGAGCATCAATCCGGCCACGAGGCATGAGCACTGTCCCCGGCCAGGCGCATCCGCCGCAACCGCGCCGCTGCCAATGGCCGGTGCGCAGGCTGGGCGCGCAGCCCTGCCTCTGCCCCGACACTCGTCGCATGCGCCATCTCACCTTCGACCTCACCGACAGCTCCGACGACATCCTGACGCTCGAAGCCATGGCCTCCACGCGCGAGGCCGGGCGTGCGGCCGTGATGGTCGAGGTGGAGCAGGTACTGGCCTGGGCCCAGGCCGAGTTTGGCGGCCGGCAGGGGCCGGTGGAGGACGGCTTCGCCTGGGACCACGAGCTGCTGGTGCAGCATGAGGCGGGTGGCTGGGTGACGGTGACGCTGACGTTCAGCGCGTCGGCGGAGTTCGCCGAGGCATTCAAGGCGACCTTTGGGGGTGACGACGCGGATGAATGAGTCCAGGCCTATGCCGCTTCGGCGCGAAGGTGCGCCCCCAGGGCTCGGACAGCCTTCAGACCGTTGCCAGACCGGCCGTCGAAAAGCTCCTCGTCGCTACCGCTCGCGAAGGGCACAGCACCGCTGACTTGATGGTCTGGCCGTTGTTCAAGTCCGCCTGAGCGGCTGCCCGCAGAATGCGGCGCCTCAATGTCATCGGAGATGTAATGGATGCCTCCCTCCCTACGGGGACTGAGCTTGGAGCACAGGGATGAACAGCGTGGCTGTTCGTGGGAAGGCCGTTGTCGCAGGGACAAGGTGGACCCTCGAATGGATACGGCATCAAAGTGCCCAGGGCGTGATAGACCAAGGTCGTCACAAACACCATCGAGGGTCCGAGATGAATCGTACTGCGGGGATGAGCGCCGGGCAGATCATCGGCA
>JAFAIY010000352.1 GCA_019236485.1 Comamonas sp.
AGGCTTAAAAGAGCGCCCGCTGCCTCCGGTCGAGAGGCGCCGTCACTCCCAGCATGGCCACGATGCGAACCACCTGGCCCTCGGTGAGGCCATATTCGGCTGCGATCTTGCGGGCCGTTTTGCTCGTCGCGTAGTCCGCCGCAATGCGGGCATTGCGCACCGCCTGCAGGGCGCGCTCGGCCTTGGGCAGTTGGAAGTGAGGCAGGCTGCCGTACTCCTTCGCCAGCTCTAAAAGTGCCTCGACACCGATTACTTTGGCGTAGGGGTGGTCGGGTGTGACCCTGTCGGGGGTTGGAAAATACACCCGCAACCCACCCCATCGCTGCACCAGTGCCATGGTGGCCTGCAGGCCGATCAGGCGCTCGAAGTCCTGCAGCAGGGGCGGCAGAAGGTCGATTGGGATGGCGGTGGAGTGGGTCATGCACTCGCTGCCTGACGCTTGGCCCGGTCCAGCATGGATTTGAGGGCTTCGATTACCTTGGATGCGTCGGCAGTGCCCAGAAACCTGACGTGCGAGACGTCAACGTCGGCCGTGCGGCCCACGAAACTCAGCATCGCTTCCGGACTGGCATCACGCAGGCCGCCAGCCTTGTCCAACTGCCTCCACAGCCATTCGATTTTTTCTGCCTGGCCGAACGGCTTGAAGCCCGTGGCTTTGGGTTTGAAGCCGAGGGTGGCCATGTGGGCCAGCACCTTGGCACGGCCTGCGGCGTCGAGATCAGCGGCGCTGTCTTTGCCGGTCAGGTGGGTGAGGTGAAAGCGATAGTCATCCTCGCTCCAGCCCAAGGCCGTGCAGCCCTGGTGGATGTGGCCCAGCTCACGGCGGCGCTGGGCTTGCCCGGCGACGGGCGATGTGTGTACGGCGAAGCGGCTCATACGGCGGCCAGGTCCAGGTTGATGGCGTCATAGGCGCCGGTGGTCTCGTTGCGCTTGTAGAAGCGGATGTAAGGCTTGGTGCTGGCCACCTGGATGCTGTCTGAGATGGCCTTCATGGCCATTTGCCAGTCCTCGTCCTGGATGTCCAGGCGGCGTAAGCCCAGCACGCGGCCCGTGTTGATCAGGCCCTGCTTGTCGACCTGGAAGGCGTCGGCCACCAGCACCTTGATGTTGTCGTTGGCGCCCTCGGCCCAGCGCGTCACGCACTGGTCGATCAAGCTCTTGGCGGCCTGCAGCTGCTCGCCAAAGGTGATCTGGTCTTGCATCTGGCGCACGACCTTGAACTTGCCGTCGAAGGTCATGAGCGTGAAGTTGCCCTTGGTGCCGCGCACCTTGACCCCGTATTGCTCCACGCTGGTTTCCACAAACGCCGTGACATCGCCCATGGAGTCCAGCTTGAACTTGGCCAGCTCCTTGCTCCTGGCCTCGGCCTGGGCGCAAAGGTCGCGCACCAACTGGTCGCGCAGCTTGTCGATGTCGGAGACCTTGCTTTCGGGGACCAGGTCACCCTTGGCGTTTTCCCAATAGCCGGCAGGAATCTGGGGAAGAGAGATTTGCTGATTCATTTCGTTCTTTCTGTTAGGGATGAGTCGGTCGTTCAAGGAAATACGGAGCGCATTTCCGCGTAGCCGGTGATGGCTGCGATCAGGAAGCCCAGGGCCATCAGCAGCACAAAAATGAACAGCGTCAGGGCCAGCTTTTCGAGGCGGGTCGCGGGGGCCGTGCTGGCGTGCTCGATGGTCCAGGCGGGCAGGGGGCGCTGTTTGGGCTGGGTGCTCTTAGACATATTGGTGTTCTCCTTTGAGCAGTTGAGAGAGACGTTCGCGGTGCATATGGGTGAAGTCGGAGTAGTCGTCGGCAGCGCAGGCGATCGCATAGCGGCGGCCGATGCTGTAGGCACGCATCAGGCGTCGGGCGCGGCGCTTGATCCATGCCAGAGGAGGGCGCTGGTAGTCGGCCTCGGCCATAGGCAGTGCCAGGCCGATCAGCAAGGGCAGGGCGCCGTCTTTGACGCGGTGATGCATTGCGGACCTCCTGGGCACTGGTGATGGAGATGGCCTTGCCGGACTTGCGCGCCCCTCTTGGCTGCAAGGCACGGGGTACAGGCGGCGCGCTGGCCTCTCGGTGCTTGCATTGGCGGCAGGCCTGCCAGTGCTGCATCTCCCGCGGGCTGGAGATCGGAGCCTCCCGGTGGGCGTATGTGCGGCACTGGTCGGCAGTGATCGCGATGTCTTCGCCGCTGGCCTCTGCCGTGAGGTGGGGGCAGGTGTAGCGACCAAACGTATGGACCACCTTTTCAGCGATGCGGTCCGTGCTGGCTTTGCCGTTGCCGTAGCAGCCGCTGGCGTTGAGCACCTGGCTCAGCGCTGCAGCGCTGATGCCGAGCTGCCTGGCCATATGGGCGCGCACCGAGTCCCGGCGCAGGGCACGCTCCTGCAGCAGGGCAAACCAAGGCTCTTGCATGTAACTGGGCTTCATGCTGCCTCCTTCTTGGCCTTGGCCAGCTCGGGCGGCTGTGGGCCGATGTCGAGCTTGAGCACATAGCGCAGGGCTCCATTGACCCGCTTCCTGCCGACCTCGACGGCGTCGGGTCGGGCCTGGCTCCAGGCGCGCAGTAGGCGACCGATGACCGCCTGTAAATAGACGGTGTTCTCACCAGCATTGGCCAGCACAGACACGGCATCCACGCTGGTGAGCACGGTGCGAATGCGCAGCAGATTCCACAGGCGCGGGCACAGTTGCTCGCTCACGGTGAGCGGCGCGGCCTTGTTGGGGCGCATGGCCGCGGGCTTGCCTTTGCGCTCCACCAGCGAAGAGTGCAGGGCCGCTTTACAGACCTCGATGCCCGCGGGTGTCAGTACCCAGGCGCGCGGCCGTGCTGTGCTGGGGCAGGCCAGCTTGCGCTGTTCCAGCAGCTTGCATGCCGCGCGCGCATCCTTGCCCTCGCTCAGCTCGGTCACGATCTTTTGCAGCTCGGCCGCTGTAAAGGGCTGCACTGCATGGGCGGTGTAGCGGCCCAGAGCGATCAAGGTGGCGGGCATGAACCATCCGAAGGGCTTCATTGCTTGCCACCCTTTCGGCCCAGAGGTTTGCCGTTGAACTCAGGGCACAGGGGGCGGCCCTTGATGTGGGCGAGCGTGACCTTGGTCCAGCCGTTGGCGTCGGCCCAGGCTTCTATGTTGGCAATGGCATTGAGCAGCAGGCGCATGCGGCCTTCGGCCTGGGTCAGCATCTCGGGCAGCACCTCGTCGGCAATCTCGACATCCGACTTGGCGGCGACCGTGGCCTTGACGTCTGCCAGCGAGATTGGCTGAAGCTCCACCACCTTGGCCACGCGGCTGGCGATGTGGCCAAAGCGAGCCACCTTCATGGGAAAGTGCTCCATGCCCACCAGAAAGCACATGGTGCCGGTCAGGTCGGTGATGTCGCGGATGACTTCCAGCAGGCTGGCGGTGGAGCCCACCAGGAAGTCGGCCTCGTCGATGATCATGGGGACCATCTCCACGGCCAGCTTGCCGATGATGCGGGCCTGCACCTCCTGGTTGCGCCCGGTCTTGGCCAGTCCCATTTTTTCAGCCAGAACATCCAGCATGGCGCGCTTGGTCCAGGTGCTCTGGGCACGCACAAACACCCAGCCGCTATCGGCCGCCCAACGCTCGGTCAGTTCGGACTTGCCGATGCCGTAACGACCTTGGATCAGCACCAGACCGGCTTCGCGGGCACCGCGACGCTCCACCAGCTTCTGCGCTTCGGACAGGCGCTTGAAGTTCTCAGTTTTGACAAATCCCTTTTTCACGATACATTTCCTCGCGTTCGTTAATTCAAAAATCTCTGGCATTGCTCTATGGCGGCGGCAACCGTCACAGAGCACTCTTGAAACCGGGCTGCTCGCCCGCGTCGTCCCATCCCATTCCCCGGCCCGCGTAGTAGTCGTGCAGTTCTGCGTAGTCCTCGGAGGCCACGTAGTTGCGCAGCCATGCCGCGTCGGCGTCAGCCCACTGGTCGCGGTTGCGCATGAGCCACTCGTAGCGTTCGCCGGGGGTGTCAAAGAAAGGCCTGCTCATGGCCGATTGCTCGACCACGCGCGCGGAGGAAGAGGGGATGGCTGGAACTGTCTCCGTGATGGACGGCAGCACCACGAATGGGGTGCTGGGCTCAGGCAGGGAAAGGGGCTGTGTATTGACCGTGGTTCCGAGTTCGGCCAGTGCGGTTTCGATTTGCTGCTCGCGGCGCTTGACGGCCTGGGCCACGCGCTTTTCGCGGGCCATCTGGATGACCGGCTTGGGGAAGTAGTCGAGGCGGTTGGCGTTCCACTTCGCTTCGCACACGAACTCTCCACTCAGCGTGTAGACCATGACAAACGATGGGTCGTGAATGTCATAGCGCACCGACACTTCGCGGCCGTCCACGTCGCGCCGCATCAGCTCGGGCGCTTGGTAGTGCTGATTGAAGAAGGTCACCTCGCCGCGCTTGGCGGTACGGATGACGGCTGGCATGAACAGCATGCGCAGCTCTAGCTGAGAGGGCTTGACCTGCAGCGAAGGGTCGAAGATGGCTTCCAAAGCCTCGGCCGGCGTCATGCGCTTGCCGTCAGCGCGCTTGGGCAACTCGCTGTGGCGGTGCTCGGTGTTGTACTCGCGCACCATGGTTTCAACCGCATCAATAAACTGCTGCCAACTTGGGGCCTTGGTGGACAGTTGGACCACCTCGCCAGTTTGTTCGGCCCGCTTTACCGCGCGCTGCTCCTTTGCCAGCTCAGCCGCCGCTTTGCGGAAGGTGCCAGCGTCTACGTCGCGGCCCTGGTAGCTACCGAACTTGCGGGCGGCATTGATGGCATGGGTTTGCCATCCCCGCTCAATCAGGCCGTGGCCCTGGGGCTTGCCAGGAATACCTGTGCGGTGGTTGATGCCGAGACGGGCGCAAAAACCATCAATGGGGCAGTCCATGGCCTTGGCGGTTTCGCCTGCACCGTTGTCCCCGTAGAGAATGGCGCAGACACCATACTGACCGACCGCGTGGCGCAGTGCATCGCCTACAGCCATCACGTTTTCGGAGAGATTGACCGACCAGCCCACGATCATGCGGGTGGCCGCATCCAGCACTACGGTCAGCTCCGGCGCGAATGGCGCCCCATGATCGGGGTGGCGGACCTTGGCTTTAAAGGTATGGCCGTCGATCAAATAGACGTCAGCGAACGCCAGCATGGAGGTATCGCGGCGCTTGAACGGCAGCTTGGCGTCGCGCTGGGCGCCGGTATGGCGAGCCTTGATCAGAGCGACATTGGCTTCGGCGGACTTGCCCAACTTGTCCAGTGCGCGGCGGGCACGGTGGTACAGGCTCTCCCAGGTATCGAAGTCCCGGCCCAGCATGCGGGTGGTTTCCTTCGCCGCCTGCGAGAGCTTGCGAAAACGCGCATCGCGGCTGTGATACATGCCCAGCACGGCGGCCACGTCGTCTTCGACCTGTACCAACTCGCGCGCAGTCTCTGGCGCGGGCAGCAGCCCCCACCAGCCGTTGGCTCGGTGCAAGCTGATCCAGCGTTCCAGTGTGCGGGCGCCGACGGAGTCTCCACGTGCACGCTGATTGGCTTTGCGGGCAATGGACAGGGCTTCGCTTCCAGCCTCGCCTGTCAGAATGCGCGCGGCCAGCAGTTGGCACGCACTGCGCAGTCCGTGTGCGGGCACCAACTCGTGGACCATGTTGACTAGGCGCACGCGGGCGTCGGCCACATCCTTTTCGGCCTGACTGGGAACGCGCGCAGCAGGCTGGGCTGGCTCAACCACGGCCGGAATGAATGAGCGCACGGGGGGCGTATCAACCACGGCCAGAGATGTGGAGCCAGCCGCGGTGATCTGTTTGGCGGTGATCGCAGCGCGGGTTTCTTCGGGCAGTGCGGAGCAGTCGTATTCAAGGCCGCCGCCACCGACGCGGCCCTCCCGTGGGCGGCTAGGGATGCCGAGGCGAGAGAGCTTTTCTCGTGTGCGCTTGCTGCAAGAGGGCATGCCCGGCATGCCTGCAATTTCTCGGGCTGAGAGCCACATGGATAAGCTCCTCAGACCAAGCTCAACTGGCGCGCATGCACGCGCTGGTGTGGGCAGAACACGCGCAGCACACGGTGGGCAATGCGATCTGTGCCGCAGCGACCGTCACCGTAGTAGCCCGACCCATTGAGCACTTGGCACAACGTCGACTCATGGATTTGCAGAGCCCGGGCCAGTGCACGGTGAACCATGCAACTAGCTTGGTGGCGCAGAATGGCAAACCATGCCTCGGCCATGTAGGCTGGCTGAGGGCAGGTCAGCACTGCCTGTTTGATGCGCTGCAGTTGCATCGCGTCAAAAGCACGGATGACGGCCAGATGAAACTTGGCGCTGATCCACATGGCATAGGCATAGACCAGTTCGCGGCAGGCGTAAGTGCCTTGAGGTCCATTGCCGCCTTTGACGACGCTAAGTGATTGATTTTTATCCGATGCCGGTTTTTCGGCATCGAGCTCGTGGATCAGTTCTTGGATGTTTTCCGAGTCAAGCCACTTACTGGGTCGATCCTTTGACTGACCACCGGCTGCCCGATGCAGGTCGTTGAGGCAGAAGCGTCCTCGTGCATCCTGGCGAATGCCCGTATCGAAGATGGTGATGACGCTCATACTGCGCTGCCTTGTGCATCACGATCTACGACGATGAACTGGACGTCGCGGAAAACAAGGGATTGAAGGTTGCTCATGTCAGAATCCCTTATTGGTGTGCATTAATAAGGCTCTGGTCCTGGGGATCAGGCTTGAGCCCTAACTTCACAGCGATCTCGTGAGGCAGGCCGCGCTTGCAGGCGGTAAAGCCGTTGAGCACGCGGTACACGTCGGAGCGGCGGTAGCCGTTCTCGTCGGCCCACTGCGACACGGGGATGCCTTGATCGGCAAAACGCGCCTTGAGCTGTTGGGCCTTGGCTTGAATGGGGGTCACGTTGTGGCTCCTTCTTGTGCAATAAATTAATGTGAATTGAATCAATAAACGTTAATCTAGTTCATGTTTATTTATTCGTCAAGGAGTACCCGTGAATTTCTTTGAAGAAGCCACGCTGCGGTTGAAGCAGCAGTTGCGAGCAACTCAGGACAAAGAGATCGCTTTGATGCTTGGCTTGTCGGCTCAGTCGTGGGCAGGACGAAAGAAGCGAGGCTCTTTTCCTGAGAAGGAGCTGCGTGCTTTGATGCAGCAACGTCCCGAGTTGGGCTTAGACGTGGACTACGTGTTGACAGGCGAGGGCATGCGTCACATCACCGGCCAGCAGGATTCCAAAGGACAGGCGTTGGCTGATGCCGTGCTGACTGCTGGTGAGGCGGCTGCGGGGAGAAAGGAGAAAGCCAGGAGGGCAGTGATGGGCAAGCCCTCCAACGCCCAAAATGCTGTGGCATTGACGGCTGGCGTGTCGCTCATTGAGCCTGCAGAACAGGCTGATGAAGCCCGCTTGCTGGCTGCTTTCCGAGCTTCTAACAGCGCGGGGCGTGCGGCAATTCTGCTGGCGGCCCAGGGAATCGCTGAGCTCTCTCAAAGGGCGTAGAACACAAGCCGAGCTATTGCCCCGAGGCATCTGGTGGGCGCATATGTTTCGCATTGACCATGCGCTAAGCTGCGTGATACCGTAAACAGCCACTCTTCAACATTCAGGCCAGCATTTGCGGGCCTTTTTTGTTTGCGCCTGCCCCACGAAAGTCGAGGGCATGGCAAACACACTATCCCTCGGTAAAACGGTTCTGCGCTTTGGCATCCCGCTGGTGCTGGGCGGCGGTGCCTATGTCACTTATATCTCGGGATATGAAGACGGCCCGGCCAGGCGCGACGGAACGCCGCAGTTCAAGAATGTGGTCTATGCAGACTCGTTGGCGGCGGGCTTGCCCACGGCCTGCCTGGGGCTGACCAAGACTGCCAGTCCGGTGCCCGTGGTGCTGGGTGATTACTGGTCTGACGCGCAATGCATGGCCGTGGGTAGCTCGGTGCTGGCCAAGGGGCAGGCCAAGGTGCTGGACTGCATCAAGGTGCCGGTGACCCAGCCTGTTTTGGATGCGTTTTCCAGCCATGGCCATAACAACGGCGAACCCTCCACCTGTGCCAGTCGCGCCATGGGCTTGCTCAACACCAGGCGCTATGAGGAAGCCTGCGATGCTCTGGCCCATGCGCCGAGCGGCACGCCTGTCTGGAGCTATACCAAGACCGGCAGGCGCAATGCCAAGGGCGAGTGGGAGTACCGCTTTGTCCAGGGCCTTTACAACCGCCGTTTAAAAGAGCGCGCCGATTGTCTGCAGGGCGTGGCTTTGCTTCGCGCGAACTACGACTTTGCCACCGGCACCTGGAAGGCGCAGCCATGAAGCGTTTTCTGGATTTCGTCGCCCCATGGCTGCTGTCGCTGGCTTTGCTGCTGTGCCTGGTGCTTGGCTTTGGCATGCAGCACTTTAAGACCAAAGCCCAGATCGTTGCCATCGCGCTCAAGCAGTTGCAGGACAGCGTTGCCACCCAGAACCACGCCGCAGAGGCGGAACTGGAGCGCCTGACCGCCGAGCGCAATGCCGCCCAGGCCAGGCTGGATCAGCAATACCAACAGCAGGAAAAAACCGATGCCCAGGCAGTCCAAGAAATCGCTCGCCTTACTGGTGAGCTTGAGCAGCGCCCTGTACGGGTGCGCATCGTCTCCCAGCCCGCAGCCTGTGGGGCAGGTCGTGGTGGCACCGCAGGTCACACGGCCGCCGCCGACGACGCTGGTGCAGCAGACGCTGCCGAAGCCTACGGGCTACTTCCTGAAAGCAATTCCCGCCGCCTTGGCGCAGTGATCGCAGAGGCGGAAACCATCAATGCGGCCTATGCGTCGTGCCGCGCAACCCTGATCAATAACAACCCCTGAGCGTCATGAGCGATACCCAAGACAACTACGAACGCCGACAAGAGCTGTTACTGCTCGGCCAGATCCACGGCCTGGTGCAATCCCTCAAGGATGGGCAAGACCAGCAAAACCACCGTATGGACCGGATGGAGCAGCGTATGGAAGAGCACTACAACGGCTTGGACGGGCGCCTGCGTGAAGTCGAGAAAAAGGCGGCCGTGGCTGGTGCAGTCTCGGGCGGCGCGGTGGCGGTGGGTACGGCCCTGGTCGTGGAGGGCATCAAGCACTTCATGCGCGGCGGCAACGTGGGCATGTAATGGCGCACGGCAAGGAAACACGCACCCAGCTCCGTG
Source organism: Comamonas sp. (assembly GCA_019236485.1). GTDB lineage: Bacteria > Pseudomonadota > Gammaproteobacteria > Burkholderiales > Burkholderiaceae_C > Comamonas. The sequence goes on from JAFAIY010000352.1 coordinate 9,159, forward strand.
GCCTGTATGTGTTCCAGCGGCTGCCCATGGATGTGGCGTGCAAAAAGCTGGACGTGCCGCGCAGCACTGCGAATCGCTGGAAGCAGGAAGCCGCTGCGAAGGGCGATGACTGGGACACGGGCCGCGCCGCAGTAGCGCTGGGCGACGACACCTTCAAGACCTTGTCCACCAAGCTGCTGGAGGACTACCTGGTGCAACACCAGGCCACCATGGACGTGCTTAGAGACGAGAAGGAAATGTCGGCCCTGGAGCGTGCAGAGACGCTGGCATCCATGTCCGACAGCTTCAACAAGACCATGGCGGCATTCAAGCGCCTGAATCCTGAACTTAACCGCCAGTCCGTGCAACTCGACCTGCTGCAGCGCTTCGCATCGTTTGCCCAGCAGCGCTTTCCGCAGCACCTGGCCGCCCTGGTCGAGATGCTGGAGCCGTTTGGCGAAGAGTTGGCCAAGGTGAGGTAAGCCATGGCCAAGAACAGCAAGGAATTCCTGGAGGGCCTGACGGCCCTGGCCGATGACCTGCGCAAGCAGATCGACGCCAACCTGGACGACTGGGACACCAACCCAGCTGCCATTGCCGAGCGCCGCCGTAAGGTCTGCGACCCGGTCAATGGCTACGAGTTCTGGGACCGTCACTACTTTCCGCACTACGGCAAGGCCGAGCCCAGCGAGCTGCACAAGTACCTCTACAAGCGCCTGCCCGAGATCACCAACTCGGCGGCCGGCCAGCGCGATGCCATTGCGGCCCCACGTGGTGAAGCCAAGTCCACCAAGATATCCATGTCCTTTGTGACCTGGTGCCTGGTCACGGGCGCCAAGTGGTACGCCATCATCGTGATGGATGCTTTCGAGCAGGCGGCCGAGATGCTGGAGGCTATCAAGGCCGAGCTCGAAGCCAACCCGCGTATTGCCAGCGACTTCCCCGAGGCCTGTGGCCAGGGCCGGGTGTGGCGTGCCGGCGTGATCGTCACGGCCAACGGCCGCAAGGTGGAGGCCTTCGGCTCCAGCAAGAAGATTCGTGGTCGTCGCCATGGTGCGTACCGTCCCGATCTGGCCATCTGCGACGACATCGAGAACGACGAGAACGTCAACACCCCGGCCCAGCGCGACAAGCTGCAGTCCTTTGTGACCAAGTCCGTGCTGTCGCTGGGGCCGCCTGACGACTCTATGGACGCCATCCTGGTCGGCACGGTGCTGCACTACGACAGCGTGCTGTCCCGCTTCCTCAAAAACCCACTGTGGAACCGCAAAGTCTTTAAAGCCATCATCCATTGGCCGGAGCGCATGGACCTGTGGGAGCAGTTTGAGGGCTTGCTGCTCAAAGCCGAGACACCCCAGCAG
>JAFAIY010000521.1 GCA_019236485.1 Comamonas sp.
CATCGGCGGCCGCGTGGTGGGCACGCTGTCGGGCGGCAGCAGCTCCTGCACGGTGGCCGGAGGCTCCGACGACTACAGCCGGTTTGATCACGCCTTCGGCAACAAGCTCAAGGACTGGCTGGCGCAGTAGCCGCATGACCCCGGGAACCTGGTTCTCGGGGCCTGTAGTGCAGCCTCGCGGCCGGACTTATTTGCCGCTCAGCTGCTTCACCGCCGCCTGGGTCTGCATCACATGTTCCAGCGGGTCCGAGCCTATGTGCACAAACTTGATCCTGCCGTCCTGCCCTATCACATAGGAGATGCGCTCGGCCCGCTGGGGATTGGCAGCGGCCGACGCGTCATAGGCCTTGATGGTGGCGGCCTGGGGATCGGAGGCCACGGCGAACTGGTCGCGGCAGGCTTCGGTGGAAAAACGCTTGAGGGTGGCGATGTCGTCATGCGACATGCCCACCACCGTGGCGCCCATGGCCGCAAAGCGCGGCGTGGCTTCGGCAAACGCATGGGCCTCCAGCGTGCAGCCCTGGGTGAAGGCCTTGGGGAAGAAATACAGCACGACCGGCCCTTTCTTGAGTGCGGCGGCCATATCGAAATCGAAAGCCTTGCCGGCCACGGCGGCCTGGGTGGTGAAGCCGGGTGCGCTGTCGCCCACATGCAGGGCCGCCTGAGCCAGGGGCGAGAAAAGCGCCGCCGCCAGCCACGGCGCGAGGCTGCGGCGCAGCAGGGCCGTGCTGGAGGGGGCGGAAGCGCCACGGCGGATGAGGAACATGAGAGGCTCTCCTGAAGCTTTAGCCAGATTGTGACCAATCGGCCAAAGCCATGCTTTCCTCATCCATGGCCGCAGCCCGCCCGATTCAGGGACGGCCGCTCAGCGAGGCGCGGTATTCGAGTGCGTAGGCGAGCTTGCCGGCTTTCTTGCCGTCGGCGGGCTTGGGCGTGGCCAGGTCGTTGAAGACCGCGCTGCCGAAAGCGGCCAACTGGCCCATCTGCTGCGCGTTATAGCCCGAGGCCGCAATCGGCTCGCCGGGATTGGCCTGGAGCATGAAGTTGGCTGCATCGCGCACGGCTTGCAGATAGCCCAGGTCCGAGCCGTTGCCGGCGCGGCTCAGGTCGTAGGAGGACAGCTTGAGGCCGCGCGGCGCGGCCTGCAGCCATTCGCTCCAGTAGAACTCCAGAAACTCCGAAGGATTCACGGGCTTGTCGTAGCCAACTTCGCGCGTGAAGTAGATCAGGGAGCGGTAGGGGTCGTCCTTGAGACCGTTGCCCAGACCCAGCTGGCGCGGCAGCTCGGCGGGCGTGATGGCCGTGCCGTCGGGCAGCTTGAGCCAGACGAACTTCTGGGCGCGCATGCTGCGCCAGAAGCCCGCGTTGTTGAGATCCCGGTAATTGCCCTTGATCATCACCGGCATCTGCACCTGGCCGCCAGCCAGACCGCCGGCAGGGTTGCCGTTGCCATTGGGCGCTTCCCACAGGCTGGTGAAGCTGTGGTGGCCGTCGGTCAGGAACAGCTGTCCCTTGGGGCCGACCACGGCGGTCTTGAGCAGGCCTTGATAGTTGGCAACCCTGGCCTTGCAGGTGAAGGTGCTGCGGTCGTTGAGCCTGGAGCTGCTGCTCACGCCGTTCTTGGCGCTGGAGTCCATGCCGCTGTCTTCGCAGAGGTCGTCAAAGGCTTTTTGCCACTGCGTGGAAACCACGCTGCCGGTGGCTACATGGCGGTAGCGGCCCTGCTTGTAATAGATCTGGTCGAAACCTATGGCCGGCTGCGTGGGCCGGGCGTCGGCCAGCGCAATCATCACGGGCTCGGTGCTTGCGGCCGAGGCCGACAGGTATTTGCCCAGCACAGGCTGCTCGGGAAGGCGGTGGCATAGGCCTGTGAGCGCGGCGCCGCCCTGCGCGGCCTGGTCCAGATAGTAGAAGGTGTCCCCGTTGACGGGCAGCAGCGTGCGTTCGGCGGCGGAGGAGTCCAGCCACCGGCCGGCGAACATGCCGTTGACGGCGGTGGTGATCCGGCCGCCCGCGGCTGCGGCATTGGCGGTGAGAGCCAGGTCGCTGTCTATCATGTCGGTCTGCAGCAGCCCGTTGCCGATGGAGACATAGTGGCGCAGGCTGCGGCCGCCGGACCGGCCGGGCGCTGTGCACAGCCATTCGCCGTCCAGCGCATTGGGCGCCAGCGCCTGGTCCGCGGGCTGCAGCAGCCAGTTGCCGGTGGCAAAGCCGCCACCGCTGCCGGCACGGAACGCATCGATGCTGATGGAGTGGCCGCCGTTGCGCTTGCCCACCATGGCGCGGCCCAGGCGCATGCCGTCAAGCTCGACGGCCAGAGCTCCGGGGTAGCTGGACTGATCGGTTTCCGAGCTCAGGGAGCCGGTGCTGGCGCCGCTGCAGCCATCGCCCATGGCCTGGCCCGGGCAGACGCGCAGGCTGCCGTCGCTGGCGATGCGGATCTGACCGAAGCTGCTCAGGGTCTGGCCGGGCTGCCCTTGGGCGGAGTAGGCGACTTCCTGGCGCACATAGTTGTATACGCCGGCCAGGGCTGCCACCTGCTCGGTGCCCTGGTTGTAGGCCGTGAGCTGGGCCAGCATGGCGGTGTTGGACACCCCAAGCAGATTGGGCAGTCCCGACAGGCTGCCGTTGATCTGCTCATCCCGGGCATGAAAGCGCAGCTGGATCTGTGCCAGCTGTGCGCTCAGCGCCGCGGGCAGGCTGGTGCCGGCCGCGGGCTTGAACTGCTCGGCCAGATACTGGCCCTGGCCGTCGGGCAGATAGCTGCTGACGATGCTGCCGCTCAGGCCGAAGCGGGATTCCACAAAAACGATGCTGATCTGCTGGTGGGCCTCATCCAGGGCCAGACGCACGGTGTCACCGACGCTCAGAGTGCCCAGATAGCTGCTGCCGCCGGGCAGCGGTGCCAGAGGCGTTGCGGCAGGGGCGGGCGCTGGCGCGGGAGCCGGGCTGGTGGCAGCCTGGGTGTCGCCGCCGCCGCAGGCGTTCAGCAGGCCCAGGCTGGCGGCCAGCAGGCTGGCCTGGGTCAAGTTGCGGAGCACGGCGCTGCGGGGCGCAGAGGAGGTGGGGCGCATGGATTTGACGGAATGGAATGAGCAACGCGCAGGCCGTGGCCTTGTGGCCGATGGGCTGCGCAGGTGTGGAAGCTGCAGATTCTGTAAACATGCTGTTACGTTGCCGTGACAGCGGGCGCAGGGCGATGCCCGGCCCGGGTTCGCATGCTCCGGTTGCGGGGCAAAATAGCGGTCATGACAATTCATGTGGACGAATTCGCCGCCAGTCCGGCTCCTGCTCGCAAGGCCCGCGAGGCAACGGATGCATCAGCCGCCGCCCCGCGCATGGTCTCGGCGGGGCATTCGTCCGTTGGCGAAGAGGCGCTGGAGCGCGCGCT
>JAFAIY010000656.1 GCA_019236485.1 Comamonas sp.
CTCAAGATCATCAAGCTGGAGCAGAACTACCGCTCCACCAGCGCCATTTTGCGCGCGGCCAACAATGTGATCGGCCCCAACCCCAAGCTGTTTCCCAAGACCCTGTTCTCGGAACTCGGCGAGGGCGAGCCCGTGCGCATCGTGGACTGCGACACCGAGGAGCACGAGGCCGAGCGCGCCGTGGCGCGCATCCAGGGCCTGCGCGCCAGCATGAACCCCCAGCCGGCCTGGAAGGACATGGCGATTCTGTACCGCGCCAACCACCAGGCCAAGCCCTTCGAGAAGGCTCTGCGCAAGGCCAACATCCCCTACAAGGTCTCGGGCGGCACCTCGTTCTTCGACCGTGCCGAGATCAAGGACCTCTGCGCCTGGTTCCGGCTCTGGATCAACAACGACGACGACCCCGCGTTTCTGCGCGCCATAGGCACGCCCAAACGCGGCATAGGCCACACCACGCTGGGCAAGCTCGGCGAGTTTTCCTCGGCCCACAAACTCAGCATGTTCGGTTCGCTGTTCAATGCCATGCTCGAGGAGGCCCTGCCCAGGAAAGCCTTCGAGAGCCTGCTGGAGTTCGGCCGCTATATCAACGACCTTGAATACCGGGCCCGCCATACACTGGGCGCCGAGGCCGCGCGCGGCTTTCTGCTCGACTGGCTCAAGGAGATAGGCTACGAGCAGTATCTGTACGACAGCGAGGACAGCGAGTCCGTGGCCGCCGCGCGCTGGAGCAATGTGCTGGAGTTCTGCGACTGGATGTCCCAGCGCGCGGGCGGCAAGATCGAGGATGCTGCGGGCACGACCACGCAGACCGAGGTCAAGAGCCTGCTCGAGGTCTCGCAGAACATCGCCCTGCTCTCCACCATCAGCGAGCGCGAACAGGAGCAGGACATGGTGGTGCTCTCCACGCTCCATGCCTCCAAGGGCCTGGAGTGGCCGCATGTGATGCTGGTGGGCGCGACCGAAGGCATGCTGCCCTTCAAGCTCGATGACGACGACGGCCGCCAGCAGAAGGTCAGCGACGAAACCGCGGCCCGACTGCAGGAAGAGCGCCGCCTGATGTATGTGGGCATCACCCGCGCCCAGCGCACGCTGGCCGTGAGCTGGACCAAGCGCCGCAAGAAAGGCCGCGAAATGGTGGCCTGCCAGCCCAGCCGCTTCATCAAGGAGATGGGGCTGGACGCCGCCACCGCCAAGGAAGACCCACGCGAGAAGCTGCGCAAGCTGCGCGAGGAATTTGCCGCACGCAAGGCACAGCCGGGCGCCGCCCCCTGATCATCGAGACATGAACTACACCTCAATGCTTCGCGCTCTGGTTTGCGGAGCCGGCATCGCGCTGCTGGGCAGCGCCCAGGCACAGGACAGCGCGGCCTGCACGCCCGACTGGACCATGAGCGACGCCCAGCTGCAGGGCCGCTGGACGGCCAGCATAGAAGGCCAGCCCGGCAGCCTGAGCCTGGAGCTGGGCCCGCATCCCGAGTGGCAGGGCACGGTCAAGGGCTATATCCTGCGCGGCGACGCGCGCCTGCCCATGGTCGGCGATGTGAACCAGGGCGCGGTCACGCTGGAGGAAAGCGCCGACGGCGTGCATATCACCGGCACCTGGCTGGGCCAGGTCGTCGCGGCCAGCTGCGGCCGGGAGATACGCGGCGACTATCTGCCGGGCGAAGAGGCCCGGCCCCTGCCTTTTGTGCTGCGCAAGCTGCCCCGCGAACACTCCGAGCCGGGCACGCCCCCCTACTCCCCCAGGTGAGCATGAACCGAACTTTTTCCCCCACCATGGCGCTGGCGGCCCTGGCCTGCGGCGCCTGGCTGCCGGCCCAGGCGCAGACCGCGAACACCTTGAGCCCCGAGGCCTGGCGCCAGTGCGCGGCCACCACCGACAACCAGGCGCGCCTGGCCTGCTTCGACGCCTGGGCCCAGCATCAGCAGCCGCTCACGGCACCGCCCGGCGCCAACTGGAGCCTGCCCGACGCCAATGCCGCGAGTGCCGCCAGCACCCTTGCAACAGCGCCCGAGCCGACACCCGTGGCCGACGCCGGCCTGGCCCTGCCCGTCACGCCGACCAACGGCGGCTGCCGCGACCCGCGCTACAGCGAGATCTCGCGCTACTACGAACTCGAGCCCGGCTCGGACTGCGGCACTTTCAGCTT